>JBIPNF010000200.1:0-4631 GCA_044373885.1 Flavobacterium sp.
TGCATTTCTTTGGCATCCGTATTTACAATGTCACCTGTAAACAAAATCATATCTGAATTCTGTTCGTTTACCAAATCAATAGCGTAATTTATTTTATCCGGATTATCAAAACTACCGCTGTGAACATCCGAAATTTGAGTAATCGTAAAACCATCAAAAGCATCAGGTAAATCGGGATAAAAAATTTGCTGTTTGATTACTTTATAATTGTATTTTCCTTTTGTAACAGCATAAATTAAAGATAAAAATGGAACCGCTGCCAATCCTAAACCTATTTGACTGACAAATTTTCGCCTTGAAGCTAGAAAATCTATATCGCTATTATAATTTGAAAAATAATTCACCGTCCCAGCTCCAATTCTGAAAATATCCTCGCCCATTAATACTAAAGACATTACGATTTTAGGGATATAAACCAATAAAAGAAGTCCCATTGTATACATTGTTTGCTTCGTTTGACCAACAGATCGATCAAATTGCATAAAGGAATAAACGATAAAAATTAGGAGAAAAAAACTGATAATTTGGTAGGAAACCAACATCCATTTCAACTTGAGTAAAGTTCGTAACGCTTGGTAGGCGTAAATGTCTATAAATAATACAATTAGACATAATAAAATAATGCGAAAAACCATTTAAATAAAATTTTAGACAAAATAACGACTAATTTAGGAAAAAGATACTTGTGTTAAATAAAAATTAACTCATAATGTAAACTTTAGATTACGAATGTTTATTTTTACAAATTAAATTATACATTATTATATATGTCAGCTCAAAAACGATTATTTCTCTTGGATGCTTATGCCTTAATTTTTCGTGGTTATTATGCTTTTATAAAAAACCCGAGAATAAATTCCAAAGGTTTGGATACGTCTGCAATTATGGGGTTTATGAATTCGTTGATGGACGTCATAAAACGAGAAAAACCAGATCATTTGGCGGTAGCATTTGATAATGGCGGAAGTCAATTGAGAAATGAGATTTTCCCAGAATACAAAGCCCATCGCGAAGCAACTCCTGATGCCATTAAAATTGCAGTTCCTTATATTCAAGAATTATTAAAGGCGATGCACATTCCGATTATTGAGGTAAAAGGGTATGAAGCGGATGATTTAATTGGTACTATTGCCAAACAAGCGGAAAAACAAAACTATAAAGTTTTTATGGTTACACCAGATAAAGATTTCGCGCAATTGGTTTCCGAAAACATATTTATGTACAAACCGGCCCGAATGGGAAATGGAATTGAGATTTGGGGAATTCCTGAAGTTCTTGAAAAATTTGAAATTGAAAGACCCGACCAAGTTATAGATTTCTTAGGAATGATGGGCGATGCAGCCGACAATATTCCTGGCCTTCCTGGTGTTGGTGAAGTTACAGCCAAGAAATTATTAAAAGAATTTGGCACAATGGAAAATCTTTTGGCAAATACCGATAAGCTAAAAGGGAAAATGAAAGAGAATATTGAAGCCAATAAAGAAAAAGGAATTTTGTCTAAAACATTGGCAACAATTCTCTTAGATTGCCCTGTTGTTTTTGATGAAACGGATTATGAATTATCGACTCCAGATGTTGATAAAACAGATGCGTTATTCAATGAATTGGAATTTAGAAGAATGGCGGAACAATTTGATGCCATTTTTAGAAAAGGCGGGACTTCAACACAAATGAATCCTGTTGACGAAGCCAAATTATACAAAAAACCGCAACCTAAAAACGAAGAACAATTTGACCTTTTTGGAAGTACGCTTCACGATGAAACTTCGGATGAAACGCGCCATCAATATTACAATACATTAGAAAATACAACCCATTTTTACCAAATTATACAAGGTGAATTGGGCTTGAAATTGCTATTGCAAAATTTAGAAACTCAAACTTCGGTATGTTTTGATACTGAAACTACAGGATTAGATGCCTTGCACGCGGAATTAGTGGGAATTTCATTTTCGTATGAAAAAGGCAAGGGCTTCTACGTTCCCTTTCCAGAAAATCAAGAAGCAGCTCAGGTTTTAGTCGATAAATTCATTCCGTTTTTTGAAAATGAAAGTATTGAAAAAATTGGGCAAAACTTAAAATACGACTTAAAAATACTCTCCAATTATGGGGTTTCTGTAAAAGGCAAACTGTTTGACACGATGATTGCACATTATCTGATTAATCCTGATATGCGTCATAATATGGATATTTTATCGGAAACGTATTTAAAATATGCTCCAAAATCTATTGAAAATTTGATTGGCAAAAAAGGGAAAAATCAAAAATCGATGCGCGATGTGCCTTTGGAAGAAATCAAAGAATATGCCGTTGAAGATGCGGATGTAACGTTGCAACTCAAAGAAATTTTTACAGTCGAATTAGAAAAAACAGAAACCAAAAAACTATTTGAAGAAATTGAAATCCCATTGGTGAAAGTTTTAGCCGATATGGAAAAAGAAGGGATTCGAGTAGATGTTGCTTTCTTAAAATCGTTATCACACGATTTAGGAAATGACATCAATAAACTGGAGGCAACCATTTATGAAATTGCGGGTGAAAAATTTAATTTGGCTTCGCCAAAACAATTAGGAGATATTTTATTTGATAAATTAAAAATTGGTGGTGCAAAACAAAAAAAGACAAAAACAGGTCAATATGCTACTGGCGAAGAGATATTAAATTACTTGGTAAACGAACACGAAATTGTAAAAGCAATTCTTGATTGGCGTCAATTGGTGAAGTTGCAAAATACGTACGTTGATGCATTGCCAAACCAAGTTGATGCCGTTACGCACCGAATTCACACCGACTATATGCAAACCGTGGCTGCAACAGGAAGGTTGAGTTCCAATAATCCGAACTTGCAAAACATTCCAATCCGAACAGAAAGAGGCCGTCAAATTAGAAAAGCATTTGTAGCCCGTGATGAAAATTACACCTTGGTTTCTGCGGATTATTCTCAAATAGAACTTCGAATTATTGCGGCTTTAAGTGGCGAAGAAAATATGATTCATTCGTTCCTTAATAATGAAGATATTCACAAGGCTACGGCTTCAAAAGTTTTCAATGTGACTTTAGAAGAAGTTACTCGCGAACAAAGAAGTCACGCTAAAACTGTAAATTTTGGCATTATTTACGGGGTTTCAGCCTTTGGATTGAGTAATCAAACGTCGCTTTCCCGTTCAGAAAGTGCGGCATTGATTGAGGCATATTATCAGACGTATCCAAGATTAAAAGCATATATAAATGAGCAAATTCAGTTTGCCAGAGAACACGGATATACACAAACTATTTTAGGAAGACGCCGCTATTTGAAAGATATAAATTCGCAAAATGCCATTGTTCGTGGTGGAGCTGAACGAAATGCAGTTAACGCACCAATTCAAGGAAGCGCTGCGGATATTATAAAAATCGCAATGATTAATATTCATAAAAAACTAACGGATGAAAATTGGAAAAGTAAAATGCTATTGCAAGTTCACGATGAATTGGTTTTTGATGTTCACAATTCTGAATTAGAAAAAATAAAACCAATGATTAAGTATGAAATGGAAAATGCATTTATATTAAGCGTTCCTATAACAGTTCAGATTGGCCAGGGAAAAGATTGGTTGGCGGCGCATTAATGACAATGTATTTTAAAAATTATAACTTTTTAGTTGATTCTCTTTCTCGTAATTCGGTTTTAATAACCGTAGTTTTATATGGATTTTCTTCTTCCTTGCTTTCGAGTCTTTCGATGAGTAATTTAGCAGCAGCTTCTCCAATTTCGGGGCCGTGCTGACTTACCGTAGTTAAACTTGGGGACAAACGTCTTGAAGCCAAAATACCATCTGCAAAACCAATTATTGAAAGGTTTTCTGGTATTTTATACCCTCGTTTAAGTCCAATTCTCAAGGCGGCAACAGAATCATTTTCTTCTAAAGCGAAAATTCCATCAATGGTATTATTTTCAAAAACATTTTCAATTTTATCTTTTAAATCATCTTCAGAGTCTGTTCTGACAATTAAATTTTGATTGATTGCTATGTTATTGTCTTCCAAGGCTTTTATATAGCCTTCATACCTTAATTTTCCAACGCTTAAATTATCAATAGAAGAAAACAACGCAACATTCTTGCAGCCTAAATCAATTAAATATTGGGTAGCATTTCTTGCAGAATCAAAATCGTCAACGGTTACTTTATCGCAATCTACTTCTTCGGTAGTTCTATCGAACATTACAATTGGAGTTCCATCGTTTATAATTTCTTTAAAATGGCTGTATTCTTGTAATTTTTGAGCTTCTTCAGAAATCGACAAAATAAATCCATCAATTGTTCCATTGCTCAAAATTTCGAGGGCGTGAATTTCTTTTTCAATGGATTCATTAGAAATACACATTATAACGTTATATCCTTTAGCTTCAGCTACTTTTTCAATTCCGGTGAAAACTTTGGCGAAAAAAGAATTTAATATATTGGGAATAATTACACCTATAGTTTTAGTTTTTCTACTTTTTAAGTTGATACCAATAACATTGGGTTTGTAATTTTTGAGTTTTGCATATTCTTTTATTCTGATTTTAGTTTGAGTACTAATTTCAGGGCTATCGTTTAATGCTTTCGAAACCGTAGAAACAGAAACGAGAAGTTCTTTAGCAATTTGTT
>JBIPNF010000036.1:0-15445 GCA_044373885.1 Flavobacterium sp.
AGCAAGTAATTGGTACTGCTGGAAAAACGCAAACCAATTCCAATCTTAAAATTTCTTGGACAACAGGAGAACCCGTAGTGGGATTAATGACGGCTGGAGGTAATCAATTAGGTAATGGGTATTATCCAGCAATGGATATACAAGCCTTGAGTATTGATGATGTTACTTTAAATGTAGAAATTAAAGTATATCCCAACCCAACCTCACACTCTTTGTATGTTTCCCATCCAGAATACAACTCATTTTCAATACAGATTGTTGATATGAATGGTAAACAAATACATACTGGAACTATTGAAAAAGGAATTCCTTTAGATGTATCAAGTTATTCTCAAGGCATGTACTTGGTAACAATTGAAGATACTTCAAACCATAAAAAAAATACGTATAAAGTAATTAAGAAATAATGAAAAAACTATACACCTTACTAGCATTAGTAATTACACTAATTTCTTTCGCCCAAGCCCCACAAGGCTTCAATTATCAAGCAACTGTTAGAAATAGCGCTGGTGCTTTAATTGTGAACCAAAATGTATATTTTAAGTTCAATTTTATGTTGAACTCGCAAACTAGTGTGCCTGTTTTTACAGAAACACATTATGTACCAACAGATGATTTAGGTCAAGTCAATTTAGTTATTGGGCAAGGTACCGCAACTGTAGGTAACTTCTCATCCATAAACTGGGGAAATGGTAACTATTATTTAGGTATTGAATTGAACACAGGTACTGGTTATGTTGCTATGGGGACTACACAATTATTAAGTGTGCCATATGCTTTGTATGCAAATAGTTCAGGGAATGCTCAAACTCCAACACCTAATTTAGCTGCTGTTTTGGCAGTTAATAATGGTGCTAATAATTTACAAATTAAAAATTTAGCTAATCCAACTGATGCTCAAGATGCGGTGACAAAACAATATGTTGACCTTTTGCAGGCCCAAATAACTAATTTGCAACTACAATTAACTAATAACTTAATTACCCAATATCCTGTTGGTTCTGTTTTTTGTGCATCAGGTCCCACTCAAATTGTACCCGTTTTAAATCCAATTACAGGGAGAACATGGATGGACAGAAACCTTGGAGCAAGTAGAGCTGCAATATCAAGTATTGATTCTGAAGCTTTTGGTGATTTATACCAATGGGGAAGAAGAACGGATGGACACCAATGTAGAAACTCACCTACCACAACAGTAATAAGCAGTGTTGCACAACCAAATCATGGAGATTTTATTATTTCTCCCAATTCATCACCATGGGATTGGTTAGTTCCACAAAACACCAATCTTTGGCAAGGGTTAAATGGTATTAATAATCCATGTCCAACGGGCTATCGTTTACCTACAAATGCAGAATATATTTCAGAAAAAGCAACTTGGTCTAGTGAGAATTTTACAGGAGCTTATGCTTCAAATTTAAAATTAACAATAGCAGGAACAAGGAGTGGTAATACAATAATTTATTTAAATGGTGGCGCAGGCTACTGGTCGAGTACCGTATTTAGTGGAAATGGAGGTTCTGTTGGTTTAAATTTTGGTAATTACAATACGGGAAGCCCAAGTGGAGCTCCCTTTGAATTAAACAGTAGAGCTGGCGGAGCTTCTGTTCGTTGCATAAAAAATTAAATCTAAAAAAGATGAAAAAACTAAACACCCTTTTAGCATTAGTAATTACACTAATTACTTTCGCCCAAGCCCCACAAGGCTTCAACTATCAAGCAACGGTTAGAAATAGCACTGGTGCTTTAATAATTAATCAAAATGTGAATTTCAAATTCAACATTATGTTGAACTCAGCCACTAGTTTACCTGTTTTTAGCGAAACCCACATGGCACCTACTGATGATTTAGGACAAGTTAATTTAGTTATTGGACAAGGTACAGCCACAACTGGTACTTTTTCAACCATAAACTGGGGAAATGGTAACTATTATTTAGGCATTGAATTAAACACAGGTTCTGGTTATATAGCTATGGGAACAACACAATTACTGAGTGTACCTTATGCATTATATGCCAATAGTTCAGGAAATTCTCAAGCTACTACTCCTAATTTAGCTAGTGTTTTAGCGGTTAATAACGGAGCTAATAATTTACAAATTAAAAACTTGGCTGACCCAACAGATAATCAAGACGCTGTGACAAAGAGTTATTTACAAACTCAAATTAATATTTTGCAACAGCAAATCAATAATTATTTAAATTCTCAATATCCCTTGGGTTCTGTATTTTGCTTATCTGGGTCAACACAAATAATTAATGTATTGAATCCTTCAACAGGGAAAATATGGATGGATAGAAATTTAGGGGCTAGTCAAGTAGCAACTAGTAGCACAGACGCATTAGCTTATGGTGATTTGTATCAATGGGGAAGAAGAGCCGATGGACATCAATGCAGAAATTCAGCCACTACCTCAACTTTAAGCAGTAGCGACCAACCTACACATGGTAATTTTATTTTGTCTTCTAATACCTCTTTAGATTGGAGAAGCCCACAAAACAACAATTTATGGCAGGGTGTTAATGGGGTAAACAATCCATGCCCAATTGGATATCGTTTGCCAACGGAAGTAGAACTAAACGCAGAAAGAACAAGTTGGAGTAGTAATGATTTAGGAGGCGCTTTTGCATCTCCGCTAAAATTACCTATGGGCGGTGGACGCAACAGTAGCGGCTCTCTTATTGAGGTTGGTAACGACGGCTACTATTGGAGTAGTACTATTAGTGGCACAAGCTCGGTTGACCTCGCTTTCGGTAACGGCGATGCACAAATTTTTTCCAACCCTCGAGTACTTGGACTTTCTGTACGTTGTATAAAAAATTAAATAAAAAATTATGAAAAATACACTTTTGCTTTTTGCAAGTCTTGTTTTGTTATCTTGTTCTAATAACGAGCAGAATAATACTCCTAATGTTTCAATTCCGGAATTAACTACAACAGCTTATGTTGTTACTTTAAATAGCGCTACTATCGGAGTAAATATTACTTCAGATGGAGGTTCAGAAATAACGTCAAGAGGTGTAGTATGGAGCACTACCCAAAATCCAACCATAGCCTTGTCAACAAAGACATCTGACGGCAATGGAATTGAAGAATTTTATAGTGAAATTATAGATTTAATGCCAAGTACAATATATTATGTTCGTGCTTATGCTACAAATAGTATAGGTACAGCTTATGGTAATGAAATTAGTATTACAACTGGAGCAATTCAATTACCTTTTCTTTCAGCGACACAAATTTTTAACATTACTTCAACAACAGCGAGTTCTGCAGGAGAAATTATTAGTAATGGAGGAGGAAATATTCTTGAAAAAGGCGTAGTATGGAGTACCTCTCAAAATCCAACTATTGCCCTTAATACAAAAATAATTAATGGTTCTGGAATGGAACCATTTCAATGTAATATATCAGGGTTATTAATTAGTACAACATACTATGTTCGTGCTTATGCAACTAATAGCGCAGGAACTGCCTATGGTAATGAAATAAGTTTTACAACAACTTTAGCAGATTATCCTCTAGGTACAGTTCACTGTATATCGCAACCAACAGAAATAGTGAATGTAACTAATCCAATTACAGGAAGAACATGGATGGATAGAAATCTAGGAGCTCAACGAGTTGCTGTAAGTCCAACTGACGCACTTGCTTATGGAGATTTATATCAATGGGGAAGACGAGCTGATGGACATCAATGTAGAGGTTCTGCAACTACTACTGTTTTAAGCAGTGTGGACCAGCCTGCACATGGAAGTTTTATAAAAATATCAAATCAATCACCATATGATTGGAGGGTCCCTCAAAATAATAACTTGTGGCAGGGAGTAAATGGGATTAATAACCCATGCCCTATAGGTTATAGACTACCTACTGCAATTGAGTTAGAAGAAGAATCTAATAGTTGGAATGGCTCATTTACAACGTTAAAATTTACATTTACTGGAGGTAGAAATCCTAGCAACGGCCAATTAGATGACCTTGTAGGTTTTGAGGGAGAATATTGGAGTAGTACAATTTCTGACATCAATGATGGGACAACTGGAAAAAATTCAAGACATATAGAATTTGGTTCAGGAGGAAGTGTAATTAATAGCGCAATACGTTCAGGTGGAAATTCTGTTCGTTGCATAAAAAATTAACAACGAAATTTATACTATAGATATAGAAAATCAAAATTTAAATTATTTAAAATGAATAAAAATATATTACTATATTTATTTTTAATTGTTTCTCAATTTATATATTCACAATCTATTTTAGGTAGTTTGTCACAACTTATCAATCAACCAATAAAAGTAGAAGGTTTTACGGGTTTAAAAACATACGCTGTTTCGTCAACAACAACAGATGAAAAGGGTAATTTTAAGCTTACTTATTCAAAATCAGATTATGGAGTAGGTTATTTAATTTCATCGGATAACAAACCGCTTTTTATTTTACTTAGCGGTGAAGATATAGTAATTACTGGAGAAGCTTTAAACGTTCCTGAAACCATCAAAATATCAAAAGGACAAGAAAATCTGTATTTTGAACAATATGCAAAAGAACATCCTCGAAGAGAACAGGCTTTGAGTGCTTGGGGTTATTTAGAAAAAATATATACGTTAGATTCTTTATTTTCATCTCAAAAACTACCTTCACATGCCATTAAAGAAGAAAAACTCCGAATAAAAAAGGAAGATTCAGCTTTTTTAGAAAAACTACCAAATGATAGTTATGTTAAATGGTTTTTGCCAAACCGCAAATTAGTGAGTTCGGTTTCTACCATAGCACAATACCGCCCAGAAGAAATTTCTGAAACTATTGAAGCTCTTCGTAAATTAGATTATACCGATGCTAGATTATATAAAAGTGGTTTATTTAAAGACGCTATTGAAAACCATTTTTGGTTGTTAGAAAACAGTGGTATATCATTGGATAAGGTATTTGAAGAAATGAAAATATCCATTGATGCTATGATGCCAAAATTAGTTACTAATGAGAAAATTTTCAATGAGGTAAACGACTATTTGTTTGACTTATTAGAAAAACACAGTTTGTTTCAAGCATCAGAATACCTGGCATTAAAGGTGTTGAATGAAGGAAGTTGTACTATAAATAATGACTTAGCCAATCAGTTAGAAACCTACCGAGCTATGAAGAAAGGTAATATTGCTCCTGATATGGTTTTTGATAAGTCAAATTTTATAAACCCAAATAAAATATTTAATAAATTATCTGATGTTAAGTCAAAATATACCGTAGTAGTTTTTGGAGCGAGTTGGTGCCCTAAATGTAAAGAAGAATTACCTGAAATAACAAAACTATATAATAAATGGAAGTTAGAGGGTGTTGAGGTAGTTTTTATAGCATTAGAAGAGAATAAGAATACATCTATAGATTTTGCAAAAGCATTCCCGTTTCCTTCTTATTCTGATAATAAAAAGTGGGAAAGCAAAATTGTTAAAGATTATTATGTATTTTCTACTCCAACTATTTTTCTTTTAGACAATAAAAGAGAAATTATTTTAAGACCTAATTCTGTAAAACAAATGGATGCATGGGTGGATTGGTATTTGAAACATTAGTTAATTTTTAATATTGTAAATCGTCAGCAAAAAGTGTACTGATTTAGTCAAAAATTAAGAGAGTGTTTTAAACTTATTAAGTTTGAATTATTAACTAAATCTCTCTAAGGAAAAGTCCACTTTAGTCTGAAAATATACATTATGAATTATTGTTTGTCACCTTCTTTTTCATATCCTTCATAATAATAGGACTGCTCAATTCCTTTAAAAATAACTTCTCTATTGTTTATTTCGTCAGTTAAGTTTTGACTTAATAAAGTTCTTAATTCCAAACCATTAATTGGGCTTCTTTCCATTGCTTGTAAGTAAAGTGATTTGTCTACAAATTGCCAATTCACTAATTTTTTTAGTCTTGTTTTTAAAATCATGTCGAGCCAAATACGCATTGTTCTTCCGTTACCGTCCATAAAAGGATGAGCTATATTCATTTCAATATATTTAGCGATAATTTCTTCGAAATTGTTCTCAGGCATTTGTTCAATTTTTACCAAAATTTCATTTAAATATAAAGCATTTGCAAATCTAAAACCTCCTTTGGATATGATATGTTCGCGTACTTTTCCAGCAAAATCGTATAAACCAATAAAAAGATAATTGTGTATCTCCATAAGACCTTTTGTTGTGCCTACTTCGATTTTGTCGATATCATTAGATTCGAACAAACGATATGCATTTTCTAAGCTATTTTTATCAATATTTTTCATATAAAATGAGATTTATACATTCGTATATTAAATATCAAAAATAGTTCAAATGATTTTGATTTACCCCAAAAAAACTGTACTTTTTTTAGTAGTAATTTATGGTGCTAATTTTCTTTTTAGGACAATTATAACAATTTATAAAAAAACACTCAAGCTTGTATTAATCTCTCCCTCTAGAACCTAAGCTTGTAAATAGTTATCAATACTTGCAATAAACGAGGATTTTGTGCAGTTGAATGAGATAATGGCTTATTTGATTTTTATTCCTTTTGGACCAGGGAAATCTTTGCCTAAATGGTTATAAAGTTGTCTTACTTTTGAGCGCCAACTTATTTTTGCTTCAATCCAAGTTTTACTTCCTTCGATGATTTTTATGGTATCGTTTGTATGTGATGGAAACTTTGAATAATCGGAATTATCATCAAATTTTAATAATAATTCTGGATTGTCAATAGGTGTGTTGTTTTCGCTTAAATCAAATATTGTTTTATGTTCTTCTTTGTTGAATTTTAGTGTTTTAACTTTTAAGCTGTCGTATAAATCGATTAATGAAATTGTATCGGTTATAAAGTCTAAATCGTAAATGTCTTTTTTGGTAGAACGGTTTGATGTACTGATTAATTTGAATAAGCCGATGTCTTTTTTTGAAAGTAAACTTATTCCTTGATTAACTTCTAAATCAAACAAATTCTTCATATTTTGAAGCATCTCCACTTTTATGGTTGTGCCATCTTCTAATTCAAGGAAGAAGCGTAGGAAACAATATTGGTCGTTTATATCACAAGAATCATCAAAGCTTTTTGCTTTAATACCAAAATAGTTTTTGACTTCATTTTCGATATTTTTAAACCCCTCTTTGCCAATTATGCCATCATAAAAGAAATCAATATCATCAGAAATTCTATGATTGAATTGTAGTGCTAGATTTGTACCACCACCTAAAGTAAATTTTGATACTGTTGGTAATGTTTGTAATTCTATGATGGCTTTAATTATTACTGGAGTAACTGCCGTCATAAATTATAGTGAAAAACGAAGAAATGGTTTTACATTGTATCTTTTTGCCACACTCATACAAACTTTGTTACTGATATTTTCTGTTGTTAATTTTAAGTATTTAACAATATCTTTAGTAGAATATAATTCTTCTAATTTTAGAATATCTGTTTCAAATGTTTCTGGAGTTGTTGCAAACAAAGCCCTTGGGATAATAATAGACTTATCTTTGGAAAGATTAAGTTTACTATAATCCATATCCCAAAATAAGTGTTTGGGAAAAATTGTTGCTATGTTTACTGATTTGTTCACTATGCAAAAATAATCAATTTAGAGTTATATGGTTCACTATTATAAAAAAGTTTAACTTCTTTGATTTTAACGACTTACTGTAAATCTAAAAGTAAATCAATAATAAGTACATAAAATCGAAATTAGCCCTTCGTCTGCGCCCAGGACAGGATATAAAACAAAAGACAGTCTCTCCCTCTAGAACCCTAACCCAGAAGCTTAATAAAATCAATAGAAGTTTATATAAAAAGATATTGGGTAACTTATAGGGTAACAAAATGCTATTCCAATTAATAATTTCATTAAATTTGATTTCTTTTCAATCAAACAAATGAATAAAAAATTCGCCTACTTAATAGTTCTAACTTTATTATTAATTAATTTTTCTTGTTCTAATAAAAAACAAGATAATTCTGGCTTTTCAGTAAAATTTGAACCTATAAAGGGAGATGATTGTCATAATTGTTTTGGTAAATTAGTAGTTAGCAAAGGAAGTTTAGTCGATACAATTAAAGGAGGTCAATGGGGTAAAAATGTTGATTATCAAACAATTAAAATTAACTCCAAAGAATACTTATTTACCAGTTTTTCCTACTCCTATCCTATGGGTGAACGATGCAATGAATACAAAATTTATTCATTAGAAAGTTCCTCTTTTATGAAGAAATTATTTGAAAAAGCAATTACAGAATACAAAGAAAACAATCAAACCGAAAATGGAATTTCAATTAACTATATAATTTCAAGAGAGATAAAAGTGAATTTAAAAGACAGCATTGGCTTTTTCATAAAAATGAAAGTAAAAAAATGTCCAGAAATAGAAGGCGTAGATTGTGAAACTATTTTTGAAGATACGAGTTTAGAATATTACACTTATTAATATGGGAGTTTATCAATGGTTTAGTTATAACAAAGAGAAAAATGGTATTTCCTTACGTAATGCAAAGTTTATTTCGGTAATACCTTATTTACGTGGAAGAGATTTTTCCATACAACTTTTATCCACTTTTAAAGATGAAAAGGAAATTTCATTACTACGTTTAAGCGAACCTACTTTTTGGACTAGAAAAGACCACTATATTGAAATTGCAGGTCTTATTGAAGAAGACAATGACAACCCAATTTACTTTGCTCAAATAGAATTAGATCATGGAGGTATAATTCGATATGACAGCGAAATACTAATTGTGATGTTTCCTGAAAATGAAAGTTTAAAAGAAATTACAATTGAAATGTTAAAATCCAATGGCTATTTTGCGGGCGAATTGCTTTGGGAATTTTGCGAGAAACGCCCTGAAGAATTTTTATTAGACTATATACTCGGTTGCGAAGAAAAAGACATTACAGATGAATTTGAAAGAATGTTACTTTGGAATGAAGAATTAAAAAATGGCCCTTTTTGATGTTAAACTTAAATCTAATATCAAAAATAATTAATCGTTCAAACCAATCACCAATTCTCTATCTAACTTAATTCCTTTTTTTTCTCCTCTATCTCCTTGAATACAATAAAAGTCATACAAAGATTCCCCAACTGCCGATTTAATTTTCCTATTTATTCTTGATATAACTACATTGGAATCGTTTTCTAATGGATTTATTAAGAATTTTATTGTTTGTCTTTGTTGCTCAGTTTCGGATTGATTTGAAATTTTTTCATAATTTTCAAACAATTCAACTTCATGGTCCTGAAGATAACTTAGAAATATACCTTCTTCATGCTTCAAAAACAATAGATAAAGCGTTTTTTCCTTAGGATTTAATGGAAGTTCTAGACCACCTAAATCGGTAAATAACATTTTTTTATTTCTACCTCGAATTTCTAATTTACTAGGTTGTTTTAACAATACCGAACGACCTCTAAATGTCATGCTTTTTCTAATTCCGTCTAAAATATCAAAGAATTGTCGCGTATATAAAACAGGTACATCTCGTTCAATGAATTTATTCATACAACTTTCACACACATCTGCCGTTCGCATTTTTAAAATAATTTGAAGTTTTTCTTCACAAAAATCCATTATACAACCAATAGATTTCTTATGAACTCCATTCCAAATTTCTTGATTATCAGCAAACATATAATAACGCATCACCCAAACAATAACTTCATAGGCTATTGGGAATCTAACGTCTATATCATTTCCAAAATAATGCTCCCAATTCGAAGTTTGCACAAAATAATTTTTCATTGAAGGGGAAACTCCCCCAAACCAATTGGTGTCATTGGCTATATCCGTTAATAAAACTACAACATCTGATTGTGGAATAGAATTAACTTGTCGGTAATGATCGCACTCAGCAAATAACTGCTCCCACGTTTTCGTTTTCTCAATGTAGGGAAACTTTATTTCTTGAGTTCTAAAAACGCGACAGCTATCTCTTGGGCTATTCATTGGGGGAAGTTTTATTAACTTCTCAAAATCTTCCCTATTATCCCAAGTTCTATTTTCTTCATCAGTACTAAAATCTGAAAGGTTTTCTTCACTAGCAATGAAATGCATCGGACCAGGAAATTGCTGCAATAATTGCAGCACATTCCTGTAGGTCTCTTTATCTAATTCTGGTGAGCGTAATAAGTGTACATTCATAAATCTAAATTAGTGATTTTATTATTTAAATCTTAAAACTTTAATTAAATGTTTAAACTACTTTAAAATGAATTTGATTTGGAAATATTCCTTCAAATACAAACTTTGTAACATTACAAAGCCAAACTGGTGTAAAACCCAAATGATAAACACATCCATTGGGCAGCGTTTTTACTATCCTTTTTAATGTTTGAAAACCCAACTCATTGTTTACCTTTTCAATTGATAAGGCAACATTTACTGTTGTTCCATGATTTGATAAATGGTCTAATAACGTATCCGCACCAGCTACCATTTGCAATTCTCCTTTAGTTCCTGTCCAATTTGGCAAATCTATATACCAACAGCCATGTTCTTTATTAAATGTGTAATTTTTCATCTTAATATTTTTTATATAAATTATTTTCTTCTGTCTTTATTTGAAATGAAATCTAAAAAGTCTTTCTTGGTAACTCCTTGAGCTTTACTTTGAGAATAGAATTTCATCCCATCGCTAACATCCTTCATCATATATTCCATATCCCTTTTATCAAAAGAGATTACGTTTTCAGTTCTGATATTCAACATTTTTGAAGTGTGAATAGCGTCAATATCTGCTCCTAGGAAAGTGAAATTCCATTTTTCAGTAGCTTCTAATGTTTTAATTAAATTAGCTATTTGATGATAGGTAAATTCGCGGCTGGTATTTTCCATTCCATCAGTAAGGATAACCATAACAATACTCATTTCATTATTCAGGATTTTGGATTCATTAGTTATCCTAATCTGGTTGATAGACATCCCAATAGCATCCAATAAGGAGGTTCCTCCTCTGGGCTTATATCCCAAAAGGCTTAAATATTCGAAATTATTAACTCCAGCATGAGACTGAACATGATCGATATGTTCATTAAAAATGGTAAGTGATACTTCAAATTCTTGTTCTGGAAATTCTTTTTGTAAATCCTTGATGGTTTCCAATTGAGAATTGAATCCATTAACGGTTGTTTCTCTGCAATTTTCCATAGAACCACTTTTGTCTAATACAAAATGGTAAAGCGTTTTTTTGTTTTTCATAATTAGGTTTTTTAATATTATGAGACAAAAGTAGAACGCTAACTTATCATTAAGAATTCTTTGCAACCTTGCAATGCGGTTTTAAGTTTGGATTTAAAAAAACTATAGAACTTCAAGACTATTTTGATAATTAATAGCTATGTCTTATATTCTAAATTTATTGTTTTTATTTTGATAAGTTAACTTAATTCGATAGAATAGTTTCTTCTTATGTAATTAAGGGATTGGAAATTAGAATCTGTGGATATATGTAGCTGAAATTTTCCTTTAATGATTAATTTTAAAATACAAATCAATCATTAAATTAAGCCTAACCCAAAAATTTTCCATACAGTGATTAAGAGATACCGTTTTTAAATATGTTCATATTTTGTTTCAATTTCTGCTTTAAAAAAATCATCATATTTTCTATTTCCTAAATTGAAAATTACTAAATTTTTCCTTGCTCTTGTAAGTCCCGTATAAATTAATTCTGCATTAGCAAATTCGTTTTGGTTTTCTTCTTTCTCAATGAACAAAAACAATGTATCTATTTCCCAACCTTTAAAACTGTGAATAGTTGATAGTTTTACAGTTCCAGTTTTCATATAAAAGTGATTCTTTCTTAATCTTCTAATTTCTTCGATTTTTTCGTTATTTTCTTTATGCACTATGTATTCTTCTTGACTTTCAAATGCCGTAGTTGTGTTTTCGTTTTTAATTGTACGTATTGAGAAATCAATTTCTCTCAAAATTTCTACTTTTGAGCATAAAATCGCTGCATCTGATGAATGTATTTGATTTCGCTCTAAAACATTATATACTTTTTCAAATAAAAGGTCTGATGTAAAAGAATGAAAATAATGATATTCAATAATTCGTTTTTCAAAATCAAATTGCGACAAAACTTTTAGTTCGTCTGTCCCATATTTAAGTCCAAAAATTGTTTTTTGAAATTTTATTGCAATATTTCCAATATTGCTTGCGAAACGATGTGATACGTTTAATGATTTATTCCAACGTGCTGGAATTTGTCTAACTATAATTTCATTATTCTCATCTAACTCTCTATCGTAAATATTTTGCTTTTCGTCTCCAAAAACTACAAATTCTGTTTCTGAATGAGTAAAGTATTTTGTAATTAAATCTAACCAAGATTGCATATAATCTTGAATTTCATCAATTAGAACAACGTCATATTTTATTGTGTTGTCATTTGCACTTTCAAAGAAAGTTATGTCTTGCCAAGCACCCAAACTTTGAATATTTAAATTACAATTATTTGCTTGTGTTTTGAAAAATTGATGATAATTTGTAATGTAAAAATTATTCCAGTTGAATTCTTCTCTGACGTCACTAATTCTATCGTGGATATAATTTTTAAGTGAAAGGTTATATGTTAAAACTAAAATTTGTCCATTAGTTCGTTTGTATGCATTAACCGCTCTTTTTGCCAATACCAATGTCTTTCCACTTCCTGCAACTCCTTTTATTTTTCTTCTTGGTCGTATTTCACTTCTTATTAACTCTTGTTGTTCTCTTGAATAAATTATGTTTATTCCTTCTTCTATTTGATGAATTGGTGGTTTTAAATAGCGCTGAAAACTATTGTAAAGCGTTTCGTCAAAATAATAGGATGGTCTATTCAGCCAAAACTTTGTCAAAAGTGTATTCAGTTTGTCCTTGTTTAATGAATTATTACCTAAAAGTCCAAAATAACTAACGTATTTTTGATAAGCATTATATTCTACTTTATTGAAATTTTCAAGAAGAAAATTTGTTAAATCTTGTTCAGTCGCTTTGTGAAAGTAAACCGCACAATTCACAGTTGCCCAATGATTTTTATTTTTTATACTTTTCTTGAAAAGCTCTTCTAAATGTAAATTAAATAAATTTGATTTATAGTTATCTACTTGATTAAGTGGAGATTTAATTGATGTATTATCCTTTTGTAATCTCCATTTGGTTTTTTCATCAATATAATAATTATTTAAATTCCAATCCTTAACTTCAATAAGCAATACACCACTTCCTTTTCGCATTATTGCAAAATCTGGATTATCTCCATTTAGGAATGGTTGATAATAAATTTCAAATGTATCATCCAAACTATTTAAAAGAAAATTGAGTAAAGTCCATTCTCCTTCTGTTGGTTGAACCTTTTGCCTTTTTATTACTTCAATTGTCGGATTTAATATAGCCATAGTTTTCTTTCGGTATAAAGGTTCTCTAAGATATTACATAATTTCCAAATTGGACTAAATAAATAATCATAATTCACGATTATTGGTTTGTTTTATCTGACAAACTTCAAGATTTATTAATTTCAAATGTAGTACTTTAAAATTTATCTTTTGAAAATTATTATTTCTTACAATATTGGTGTAAATTACTATTCAAATATCATTGATGATTAACGAATTCAAATAAAATGGATATATTCAAACATGTAATTATCTTGATAATACATTAATTCATCCAAATTTAAAACCACTGGCACCTCTGTAATTATTTCTAGACGAGTGATTAAATCTTTTTTTGCAGCGGCATAATACTTATCTTTAAAAGATTCTAATAGCACTAGGTCTTTTGGAAATTTCAACTCCTCAGTGAATTTCTCCGCTTTTTCAATAGCTTCAATGATAAAACTAATTTGGGTTTCATTTTTATTAATAATTATATGATAGAAAGGAAAATTGAATTTATCAAAGTCAGTAGTACTGCCCGAAACCATATAATCCATATTACAGATTGGATTATTTTTCAGAATCATTAATGCATCTATTTCATCTTCAACTAAATCTACATCAATTTTTTTTAAATTCTTTAGATGAGCAATTGGTTTTAAAGAGCAACATGGATTGTATTCAATATTTATATATTCCAAATCCGAATGAGCATATAATGCCTCGATGTTAGTTATTTTATTATCGTTGGCAATTATTTTTTTCAATTTGATATTGTCTTTTAATGCATCTAAATTGACTTCTTCAAAACATCCAATATTAATTTCTTCTAAATTGGAACAAAACTTTACAAATGATAAATCAATTTTAGAGCTTGAGAGACTTAACCATAAAAATTTAATTTTATCATATTCTGATGCTGTAATTACTTCTTTGTAATTTACTTTATACCCCATATTTTCTTGGATTTGAAGCATGTTCACGCCTGAAAAAATATCCTCATCTTTTATCTCTCGATACGATTTTGAAACTTCTTTTCGCGTTATGCCTTTGTCTATCCAATGCAAGTGGCTTAGTAAAATGTATTTAGTATAGTCGTCCATACAGTAAAATATTACTTTATTAAATAACAAATAATGATTTATAAAATTTTATTTTAATTTATTAAAATGGAAGACCATCGTCATCTTCTTCGGAAATTTCTTCCGTCGAAAAATGAAAATCCACGGTTTTTTGTGCGGGTGTGTTTACCGATAAATTTAATTTCCACGCTTTTACATCGGTGTACCATTTTCCATTGAATTCCCGACTTTCTAATTCAAAAGCGATGTCTATATTATTTCCAATCACGAGATGGGTTTCATTGATTTTATCACCCCAAATACTAATACAAACCTTTTTGGGATATTGCCCGCTAGTTTCAACAATAATGTCTTGTTTTTTCCATTGTCCGTTTTTGCTTGTTCCAGTTTGTAATGGCAATAAATTGATGATTTTACCTGTAATTTCCATAAGTTGATTTTAATTTTAAGCAAAATAAAAACCAAAGTGTGCAAACAAAGCACACAGATAATAATTGACTTAATGTTAGGAATTAGAATCTCTTCAAATTTTTAAAATCAGTTTTGAATTTTATTACCAAAGCGTCATCAAAACCTCTTACTTGAGCTATGAAATTAATATAGCCGTTTAACCGATTTAGAAAGTAAGTAGCATCGGAAAAAGAACTTGTTTTGTTGGAAGTAAAGTGTTTACTCGCCGCTTTTTCAATTCCATTTATTGAAGTATCAAATAACATTGCTCGAACCATTTTAAGCATTTTTCGATCTACATTCACTTTTTCATTTACAACAAGTCCAGTAACAGTTTGTTTTCTGTGATTTGATTTCAATCGTGTTTTTTTGTGATTCACTTCAAAATTATTTTTTTTAATAATTTCAAAAATGCTGCTGATAGTTTCTTTAGAAATATCTTCATTGGATGAAAAAGTTAAATCATCAGCATAACGACTAAAATTGATTTGATTTTCATTACAAAAAGCAATTAAATTGGCATCTAATTCTAAACAGA
>JBIPNF010000201.1:0-4573 GCA_044373885.1 Flavobacterium sp.
ACATCTTTTGACCTAAAGTATTGAAAACTTCTATTTTTGTTTTAGAATCAAAATATGGTAATACGATATTGAAACTACCTTTTGATGGATTTGGATAGAGAGTGAAATTTAATACTTCATCGTCATTAAGATTCAAACTGGGATTATAAAACACAATTTCAAATCGATTGGCAGCAGTAGATGCATTTGCAGCATCTACTGAAAAGGAGTAGTTGAAAGCATTATTTTGGGGAATCTCTGAATACGTTTGCAAAAAAGTATCGTGTAAATAAGCCGTTTCACCGCTCATATTGTTTCCTGTTGCGATAAGAGTATAATTTGCACCTCGGTATTGGCTTATTTTTAATGGGATAGTATCCGATTGTAGTGCCAATGCTCTGCTTTCTACACTTAATGATTTCACCCCATTTACTGTTGAAAATGTTTCATCTAGGTTTGTAAACTTTCCAGCATCATTTCCATCAACGTCGTTGCTATTATTAGCATCGAAAAATATTAATACTCCATCTAAGGCAGGTTGTTGTAGTGATAAAGCGTTGCTGTCATACAATGTTAAACGAATAGAAGAAGAAATAGTATTTTCGGAACGAAAAATGGCTTCATTTGTACTACTTGTATATTTGTAATCTTCGGTAAAACTCAAAGAAGCCGAACCATTAGCATTTGTTTTAACAAAACAAGCTTGACTAGGTTGCAAATATTTATTTACATTAGAACCTGATAAATTATTAGTATTAGTACTCAATATTCCTGTAACATACGCACCTCGAGTTGCTACTGTAGGATCCCAAACATAATAATAAGAGGAATTTATGTTAGTCGCATTATTCAAAACCATTTCCATATCTACAGGGCATTGATACGGATTTCCAATGAAACTATAACCATTAGTATTAGCATTAAGTATGGTGGTGGTTTTCGTACCGATAAATAAATTGCCAGTTGCTCTAAGGGTAGTATTTGTTGCTGTTGGAGCATTATTTGTTAAATCTATTGTTCGGTCACCTCGCACCATTAATCGATAGGGAAATCCAGCTGTCAAATTTTCGTTTGTATTGGTTACTGCTGTCCAAGTGGCTGAAGTATTATCGAAAGTAAACATTGAGGGATTATCGGTTGCTGTAGCATCAAAACCATTAGCGGTACCACCAGTTCCCGTAATGTGAGTACCTAAATTAGGCGTATTCACACCGTTTTCTTGCCAATTTGCTTTTATAGAAGTTGCCGTTGTAACCGGCGAACTGATAAAACGATATGCTCTCCAACCAGGAATATAGCGTTCTACTATGATATTTTGTACCGCGCCTCCCAAAGAAGTTTCTACAATAGCTGTTTTTGTAGCGTTACTTTTCAAGGTGATTTTTCCAGCACCATTCAGAGTTCCTTGATTGGATATCAAATAATCGGTGATTGAAAGCGTTCCATTTGAAATAGTTGCGGTAGCCGCTGATTTATTTAAGTCAATTTTTTTGACACTATCGTTTGATCCAAAAGTAAGACTTTGTGCAGCGCTTCCTGATAGTTTTAAAGTAGCATTGGTTAAAGTAGTTGTTCCATTATTAGTGTAATGACCGCCTAATTCTAGCGTGCCTGTCCCCATTGTAATCACTCCATTATTCACTAGCATCTCATTAGAATAAATAGATTCTGATCCAGTAGCAGTTACTGTTTCACCAGTTGAGATGTAAAATTCAGTTTGCGCAGACATGCCAAACTGTGCAATTGCAAGATGACAAAACAACAGTACTAGAATGATTATTGATTTTTTCATATTTTAATAAAGGTCTAGTTTAGTTTAAAAGCTTCCATTTTGGTGAATACTTGAGATCCATCACCTGTAATAGTTACAGCACTTATTGCATTATTGGTATATCCTGTTAGGGTTACAATGTCAGTAGTTCCGTTCATGTAGATAAGCGCAGTAGCAGTTTGAGTACGAGTTAAATTTAAATAAACAGCTGGTTGATCTGCTAGAACTTGATTGATGGCTTGTACAGCACCATTTTTCAAAATTTGTATATTACATTGCACCCCATTTGCAGAAGTGGTTGTAAATGCAAAATGTACCGTAGCCGAAACAAAATAATATCCAGCTATGTTAGGCTGAAAACGATGGTTGTTAGCATCCCACCAATTGTTAGGGTCGTCTTTATCAGTCATTGGAATGGTTATACCTGTATTTGTAATGGTTTGACTAGTTGCAAGACCTACTACCATAAAATAGCTCCCGTTAGCATTTAAATTCCCATTCACTTTAACCGAACCATTTACATACAGTTTGTCACTTTGATTTTGGGTAGTCACTCCAATTCCTACATTTCCAAGTTCATTGATTGCAAGACCCTTAGATTCATCTGCTCCTGCAAATATTCTGAATCTTGGTGTACTATTATTGGTGTATTGATCAATTACCCAATCAGATGCTGCTCCTGAAACCGATTTTCTTAAGGATACCTGACCACCTTCATTCGAATTATTTTGCGGATTTAATAGTATTTCACCTGATGTAGTGCCTGAAGCATTACCCACTTCTAAAGTTGTGGATGGAGTAGTGGTACCAATACCTACGTTTCCATTTAATAGGGTTTTTCCTGTGCCACTTGGCGTAAGTATTACGTTTTGATTGATTCCACCAGCTGAAAAGCTAAGCTCACTTGTACCAGTAATTGAGCCATTCGTAGTTCCAGTTCCACCATTGGCAACCACCACATTTCCAGTTACATTGGCAGCATTGTCCGATACTTCATTTAATTTAGACCAATGGGTACCGTTATAAAAATAGAAACCTGGAATTACATTATTTGGTGAGCTTCCTGCTGTGACAGTATTATAAACTAATAAACCTGTTGCTGGATTAATAATAGTTGTTGAATCATTAGTTCCTGTTAGAGTAACTCTTGGAGGTAAAAAACCCTTATTAGATGAACTTACTTCTAGTTTAGCAGAAGAATCTGGGGTATTTGTTCCAATACCCACTTGAGAAAACACCATTAAAGGTAAAATAATGATAAAAGAAAGTAGAAACTTTTTCATAAAAGGTTATATTAAATAGTTTTGAAATTAACTATTTGCAAAAGTCTTTCATGAAATTGACAACATGACTATTTTAAGACTAATACCTAGTCCTGATTTTTAATTTTAGTACTAATTTATGAAGTCTTATATCAAAATTATATGTTGTCGTTTTGATAGTCAAGAGGCGTAGTTCCTGTAATCTTTTTAAAGCAGCTGAAAAAATTGGATTTTGAAAGAAATCCAGATTGAAGTCCGATATATTCTAAAGTAAGGGTTTTGTTTTCACGAATCACCAATGCTTTTTTAGCATTTTCAACCCTAAAATGTATTTTCAACTCCGTAAATTTCATACCAATATAGTCTCTACAACAAATTGCAATATGATGTTGTGGAACTTTTAGAGCAATTGTAACATCGCTAATGGCAAAGTCGGGTTTTAAATATGGTTTTTTAGTTATAAAATAGTCATTTATTTGTTTCGATAAGTTGATGAAATATTCATTTTCGATAATTTCATCTTTAAGGTTAACGGTATCGATTGATTTTTTATAAATAGCAGGTATTGGCGTCAAGCGAAGTTTTCCATAAAGTATTTCAGGAAATAATAATAATGACATATTTATTAAAGCAATTCCCAATACGGATAAACTTAAAACATATTTTGCATTCAGACTATAAAGGTAGGAACTCGATTGTAAATATTTGAACAAAAAATAACTATAAGAGCCCACAATTAGCACTAATAAAAAAAGTAATATATAAAGCCATCGAAAGATGTATTTACTTCTTGCGCTTTTAATCTCATTTTTATAATGAATAGCTTCCCGCGTTATAAATAGCAAACAAAAAAGCAAATAGCCAAATAAGGAGGACAGGCGAATTATATAATTTGTTTTTAAGGTAAAGAATGTATTAAATGGAAAGTTATCAAGTTCATTTTTATGGCTGTTGCAATATAAAACAATTGCTTCTTTTTCTTGAAAAGAGAGGAGAAGGTAGTCGAAAATTGAGATAAAATGTATTGTAGCTGGAATAAAATGTAACAAATCATTTTTATTGAAAATAAATCGGTCGGCAAATACACCTCGAACATAAAAATACAATAACGGACCCATCAATAAATATAAGGGTGAAAAGTTATTGTAAAATAAGGTTGACCAAAACAAGGAAAAATCTACTATTGAAAAATGATGTGTAAGTGCATAAATGGAAAGAATAATTAAAAATGACCCTATGTAAATGGAATTTTTATTAATCTTCCAATTCGATATGGTAATAATTAAACTCAATAATATTGAAAGAAAAGTAATTGATAATAACATTATAAAACGATATGAGGGATGAGTCAATAAAACAAAAGAAAGAAATGACTTTCAGATAAATTTAAGGATATGTTAAACAGTATTTTTTTTAGAAATCTTGACAATTATCTAAATTTATTATTTAAAGTTCCAAAGGTATAAAATTAATAATAATCTAATAAATAAAGTTTAACATTGGTGCATTCAATTAATAAATGCGAATTTTTGATTATTGTTGAGTAATAATAATAATAATA
>JBIPNF010000202.1:0-4558 GCA_044373885.1 Flavobacterium sp.
CTAATTAATACCTAACAAAAAAGAGCTTTTAACAGCTCTTTTTTAGAATTAAAATGTGTAAGATAAATTTAGAGAAAGACCAACGCCACGTTTATAGTCTTTTTGTAACAAAGATGTTTCGGTTATATTAATGGTACTTTCTTTTCCCATTTCTAACTTATACGTTGGATTTAATAAATTATCTGCAGAGAATTTTAAATCGATATTTTTCGATATTTTGCTAGTCCAAACAATATCTAATTTGCTAAATGATTTTTCATACACATGATCTAAACCTGCTGTACCAACTGCAAAAATTCGATCTCCATAAACTCCATAAACTAAAGTAATTGAATTTTTCATTGTTTTGTTAAACTCAAAATCATATTTTAGATCGGAATTAATTAACCAGTCTGAAGCGCCTTGAAGTTTTCTAGACGATGAATTTTCAATTTGATTTTGATTAATATCAACCGTAACTTTAGTTTTCATTATAGAAGTATTAAATCCGAATGAGAAGTTGGAAAGCGATTCATTAATTCTTGATAATTGTATTAGAAATTCTAATTCTGCACCAAAAAGGGCTGCTTTTTCTGAATTTTGAAAAGTACTAGTTTGCCCACCACTTGTTGGTAAAAAAATACGTTCTATCGGTTTGTTAATTGATTTCCCAAACAATCCTACTACAATCATTTCTTTATTATTAGGAAATAATTCATACTTGAAATCAACATTTATATTTTCAGAATCTTTTAAACTAGAATTCCCAATAATTGCAGTTCCATCAGCATTTATATAAGTAATAGGCAATACTTCCATTGTAACTGGACGTGTAATTGTTTTTGAAGTAGCGAAACGAAGGTTGTTTTTTTCGTTCAAACTGTACTTTGCATTTAACGATGGCAAGACATATAATTCGTTGTTATTTATCTTACTGTAAGCATCACTAATTGAAGCAGATATAGGTCTGTACTTTATAATTCTATCAGAATTTTCAAAACGAACACCCGCATTAATTTCTAAAGATTCCGTAAAATTCCAAAATAAGTTTGCATAACCAGCATTTACAAATTGGTTCATTTTTACTTTGTATTCGGCATTCGTTTCTTCTGTATAACGTAATAATCCATTGGCAATGTCCGATGATATTTGGGTGTCTATTGTATTTAAGCTGGTATTTATTGTTGTGTTAGTTCCAACTAACGGCCTTCCTGAAATAAATCTGTAGGTAGAAGATAAATCATTTCTAAAGGTATTGTAACCAACGGATAATTTATTTGTTTTGCCTTTTGATGTCTCAAAAATATTCCAATTGTATTCCAATAAACCTGAAACATAGTAGTTACCTTTAACATTCAAATATTGACGATTCAAATTGTTACCTCCATATGTAGTAGTAATATCTGTTTCATTTGTTTTGTTCCCGATAATAAATTTTCTGTCAGGTTGTTGAAATGAAGTTTTCACAAAAGAACCTCCCGCTTTGATGGAATGGTTCCCGTCTTTTGTAATTTTATAATCTCCAGTCAATTGATTATTGAAATAATTAGATTGCTCAAATTGATTTAATCGAATAAGCATCGTGTTATTATTAGTTAAACTATTGTTATAGCCAAATTGGTCTTCAATTTTACTTTCCGTTGAACGCAGATAAAAGGTATTATACGCTAAACTCCATCTTGTTGCTTTATACTTTAAAGCTAATAAAGCAGAAGCAGAAGTTTGATAATTATAAGTTGAAAGCGCAAAATTTTTGTCGTAATTTCCTTGGCCTTGATTAAATGTTCTATCAACCCCTTTTCGAATGGTATATTTATTGTCTGAATTTATGGAAATTAAATAATTGAAGCTGTTATCCCCTATTTTGAATTTTTCAGAGTGTAAAACCCCAATGCTCGTATTCAATGGACTTGAAGTTTGATCTACATTCCATGAATTATTTTTAAAAGCTTCCGCAGACTGTGTCGAAGTTAGTTTTACACCAGCAGGTACTGAACCAAAGGCAGCAGGTAATTCCCTGTCTTGACCAACCATTCCTAAAAATCCCTTAGTTGAATTAGCATCCGATGAAATCAGAAAATCTTCATTATTGTTGTTTGTTGTATATCCAGCGCCTATATTCAATTTAGTTACTGAATTTTTACCTTGAGCAGTTTCAATATTAACAGTTGCACCTGCAAAATCTCCAGAAATATTTGGATTAAAAGTTTTATACACATTTAAAACACCCACAATATCTGTAGGAAATAAATCTAAAGGAATGATTTTTTTAAACGGTGAATTAGAAGGTGCTTGTAGCTCATTAATTAATAAATTATTATATCTGTCTTCAAGACCTCTAATGAATAAACCTCGCCCTTCAACTTTTGTAATTCCTGTAATTTTTGTCAATCCTTCTTCAACATCACTAACTCCTTTTCTTGCCATTTCTTGAGCACCGATACTTTGTTTTATTTCAACTGCTTTTTTTTGATCTAACAAAATTGCCGTTTCTTTTTCTCTATTTACATTAGATTTAATAACAACATCTTCTAATTTGAAACTCCCTGAGCTTAAAGTTTTATTAACAATTAAATTTTCACCCGCTTTAATAATTATTGGAACGTCTAGCGGGTCGTATCCTAAAAAACTAAATTGGATTATATAATTCCCTGGCTCAAGTGCGATGCTATATTTTCCGTCAGTATCTGTAGTTGTAGAAATTGTTGTGCCCTTAATAGCTGCATTTGCAAACGGCAAAGTAGCATTATTTGATTCTTTATCTGTTAAAACTCCAGAAACTGTACCTTTGCTTTGAGCAAATGCGATACAGTTAATTAATAGACCGATAAATAATAATTTAATTTTCATCTTTTTTAGAATATTTATTTTTGCAAAGGAACGGTCAAAATGTAAAGTTTACGTTAATCGAATATTGCCATTTTGTTTGCTTAATGTTATTTAATTGTTAACATATTAAATTTACGCAATGGCGTATTTTAAGAAATTTTTATATTTACATTTACATCGATAATTCTTATCTAGTTTGTTATGAAAAAAAGGAACATAAAGATTTTGTTGGTTGATGATGAACCGGATATTTTAGAGATTGTAGGCTATAATCTTTCACAAGAAGGCTATCAAATTTCTACTGCAACAAACGGTAAGGAGGCTGTTGCCAAAGCAAAGAAAGAACTTCCAAACCTAATTATTATGGATGTAATGATGCCAGAAATGGATGGTATGGAAGCATGTGAAATTATCAGGAAACTCCCTGAATTGAGCAATGTAATTATCACTTTTTTAACTGCCCGTAGCGAAGATTATTCTCAAGTAGCAGGATTTGATGCAGGAGCAGATGACTATATTGCCAAACCCATCAAACCAAAATTATTGGTAAGCAAAGTCAAAGCACTTTTGCGAAGATTGAAAGAAACAGAACAAAATTCTGAAACATTGAATGTTGGTGGAATAGAAATTAATCGCGAAGAATACAAAATAATTAAAGACGATATTGAAATTGTATTGCCAAGAAAAGAATTTGAATTGTTTTATTTATTGGCTTCGAAGCCTGGGAAAGTATTTAAAAGAGAAGAAATTTTAGATAAAGTTTGGGGTAATGACGTTATTGTTGGTGGAAGAACCATAGATGTTCACATCCGTAAATTAAGAGAAAAAATAGGAGACGATTTTTTTAAAACTGTTAAAGGTGTTGGTTATAAGTTTGAAGACAGATGATTAAAAAAACTAGGGAAACATATCGTTTTGCTTTAAATTCAGCTATGCAAATCACTCTTTTTTCAACAGGAGTAGTAGTTTTTTTAACGTATATTTACTTTGACTTTTCAATTTCTTTTTGCTTAATTTTTGCTTTTTTTGTATTCTTATTTTCATTTCTATTACTACAATTTAAAGTTCAGTATTTTATTTTTCAAAAAGTAAAAAAAATATACGATGATTTTTCTTTTTTAGAATCTAGTACTGTTATAAATACATCCGCCATTACAGACATGAATTCTATTACTCGTGAAGTTTCTAAATTTGCATCTGATAAAAAACTTGAAATTGAAACTTTAAAAATCCGTGAGGAATACAGAAGAGAATTTTTAGGAAATATCTCCCACGAACTTAAAACACCGCTTTTTACTGTTCAAGGCTACATTGCAACTTTGCTTGATGGCGGTATGAAAGACAAAACCATACGGAAAAAATATTTAACTCGTGCTTTAAACGGAGTCGAACGATTGGTTTATATTGTAGAAGATTTAGATACTATTGCCAAACTTGAAATGTCCGACGAACGAATTACAATGGCGTCTTTTGATATTGTTCCTTTAATTCAAAACGTCATGGATTTGTTGGAAATGAATGCAAATAAAAAGGATATTTTAATGACTTTTGATGACAAATACAATAAGCCAATTTTAGTGTATGGAAATTATGACAAAATCCAACAAGTAGTAACCAACCTTATAGAAAACTCCATTAAATATGGAAAAATTGGCGGTTCTACAGAAATTGGTTTTGAAGAAGTCGTAAATAATCGGGTTTTAATAAAGATTTCGGATAATGGCGAGGGAATCGATGCCAAAAACATTCC
>JBIPNF010000037.1:0-15294 GCA_044373885.1 Flavobacterium sp.
TACAAATTTCAGGTAAAATTTCAGATAAGGTAACATTAAGAGCTTCTATTCAAGACAGTAATATTCCATTACAATCTGGCGGATATTCTCAAAAATTAGATGAATTTGATCAGATTTTTATCGAACTATATTCCAATAAATGGAACATTCGGGCAGGAGATTTGTTCTTAGAAAACAGAAGTTCCAAGTTTTTAAATTTCAATAAAAAAGTTCAGGGATTATCAAGCCGTTTTGAGTTTGGAACATCCGATTCCAAAACAACTGTTTTTGCTTCGGCAGCCTTGGTTCGGGGGCAATATGCAAAAAGTGCGTTTGTAGGTCAGGAGGGAAATCAAGGACCTTATAAATTGCGTGGCCCCAACGGCGAATTATACATCTTAGTAATTTCAGGGTCTGAGCGCGTTTATGTAAATGGAATTCTTTTAAAACGAGGTGAAAACAACGATTATATTATCGATTATAATGCAGGGGAATTGATTTTTACATCGCTTTTTCCAATAACTTCCGAAATGCGAATTTCTATTGAATACCAATATACCGATAGAAATTATACTCGTTTTGTAACGTATGCAGGAGCGACGCATGAGCAAGAAAAATGGAGTATTGGAGGAAATTTGTATTCTGAAAATGATGTCAAAAACCAACCTTTACAGCAAAATTTATCTGCTGAACAAGCGCAGATTTTAGTAAATGCTGGTGATAATTCAAATTTGATGTCGGCACCATCGGCATATATTGACAGTTATTCTGAGAATAAAATTCTTTATAAAAAAATCCTTTTAAACGGGGTTTTTGTATTTGAATATTCAAATTTGGCAACTGATGAATTGTACAATGTGAAATTTAGTTTAGTTGGTAATAATCTTGGGGATTATATTTTGTCAAGTGCCGCCGCTATTGGAAAAATATACCAATATATTGCGCCTGCAAATGGAATTCCACAAGGAAATTACGATCCAATTATCCGATTAATTGCGCCTACAAAAATTCAAATTGCAACGGTTTTAGGGAAATTTAATCCTTCGGAAAAGACAATTGTTGATTTTGAAATTGGCATTAGCAACAACGACAAAAATCTGTTTTCTTCCATTGACGATTCTGATAACAAGGGTTTTGCGGGGAAAATAAATTTTAAACAACGCTTGTTATCAAAAAAATGGAAGGTGGACGCTTTTGCAAATTATCAATTGGTACAAAAACAATTCAAAACCATTGAACGCTTGTTTACCATTGAATTTGATCGCGATTGGAATTTGATTAATCCAATTGGAAATCAAAGTTTGTTGGTGTCAGGATTGCAATTTAATTTGCCCGAAAAAGGAAGTTTAACGTATCAATTTGAAAAATTAGATTTTACTGAAAGCTTCTCAGGAATGCGACATATTGTAAACGGAGAATTCAAATTTAAAGATTGGAGCATCCAAAATAAAGGTAGTTTTCTGAAAAGTGATAGTAATTATTCGTCTTCAAAATTCATTAGAAACAAAACGCAAACGCGGTATCGTTTCAATAAAAATTGGGTTGGCGCCACGTTGAGATTGGAAAACAATCAAGAAAAAATTAAAGATACCAATCAATTTTCGGCTTTAAGCCAACGTTTTACAGAATACGGAGGTTTTATTGGAAGAGGTGATAGTACCAAGGTTTTTGTGGAATTGGGTTATTTGAATCGGACGAATGACAGTTTGCAAAACGGATTCTTGAAACGGGTAAATAACTCGCAATCCTATTATTTGAAATCCAAATTAATTCAAAGTGATAAAAGCGATTTATCAGTATTTGTAAATTATAGAAACTTGAAATTTGTTGACAATTCAAGAACTTCCGAACCTTCTTTGAATTCCAGATTGTTATACAACGACCGTTTTTTTAATCAATTAATTCAAATTACAACGGCTTATGAAACAACTTCTGGAACTATTGCGCAACAAGAATTTACCTATCTTGAAGTGAATCCAGGGCGCGGTGTTTTTGCTTGGAATGACTATAACAGCAACGGAATTCAGGAATTAGAAGAGTTTGAAGTCGCGCCATTTATTGACCAAGCAAAGTATGTTCGGGTGTATTTGCCCAATCAGATTTTCATTAAAACCCATCAAAATAAATTTTCACAATCCGTGACACTAAATCCCAATCAGTGGCAAAACGAAAAAGGGTTTAAGCATTTTCTATCATTTTTCTACAACCAAACTTCCTTTTTAGGAGAACGCAAAATCAAGCGAATTGGTGATGATTTCGATTTCAATCCGTTACGTTCAAACGATATAAATTTGTTGGGTTTGAATTCTAGTTTCCGAAATAGTTTGTTTTACAATCGGGGCAAACAAAAACATTCTTTGACCTATACTTATTTGAGTAGTCGGACGAAAAACTTACTTTCTGTGGGTTCTCAGGAAAACAGTAATCAATCGCATCAGATGCAATACAATCATTTATATAAGAAGAATTGGCTTATTAATTTGAATGGCAAAACGATTGCTTCTAAAACAACTTCCGAAAATTATGGGACTAAAAACTTTGAATTACAAGGCTATCAAATGGCGCCCAAAATTTCCTATTTGTTTTCAAAAAATGCCAGTTGGGATTTGTTTTATGAATATCAGAAAAAGGAAAATAAAATAGGCTCATTGGAAACATTGGCTCAAAGCCATTTTGGAACTTCCTTCACCTACTCCACCGAAAAGCAACTTTCTATGAACGGCGAGTTTTCATTGTATGAAAATAAATTCGTTGGTGATGATTTGTCACCAGTTGCTTATCAAATGTTGGAAGGATTGCAACCCGGTAAAAACCTGACTTGGCGTTTGTTAATCCAAAAAAACTTAACGCAATTCTTAGATATTAATTTGAATTATCAAGGCCGGAAAAGTGAAACGAGCAAAGCGATTCATACGGGAAGCGTTCAATTACGGGCTTATTTTTAGACAATTATCTTTTTAATGAAAAATGGGCTTTAAATATTTTTAAATCTGTTGTCAGAGGCTCGATATATTCAATGGTAAACCAATAATCCGAAGCGGGTAAAAGCGCTCCATTATAGGTTCCGTCCCAACCCAAACTCTTTGAACTTATCTGTTTTATTAATTTACCATAGCGATCAAAAATATAAATCTTGGAAGACGGCTGACCCTCTAAGCCAATAATGTTCCAGAAATCATTGAATCCATCACCATTCGGAGTAAAATAGGTTGGATACCCAATAACCGAAATCGTAGTACTTAAATTTGAACAGCCATTACTATCGGTTACCGTAACAACGTGATTTCCTGGATTTACATTTGTGAAAACATTTGAAGATTGCAAAGCACCATAATCCAGTGCGTATTCATAGTTCGGATTTGGTTCTAAAGCGGTAACAACAATTGATGCATTAGCATCAAAAGCAACTGTTCCAACAGCTGAAATGCTTGTTGCAGGAATAGATGCTGTAACTGTCGCAAAAACCTCAGCGGATATGCAACCCGTTACAATATTTGTTGCAATAACCGAATAATTCCCCGCCGCTAAAGCTTCAAAAGTAGTAGCCGTTCCACTTTGAAGAATTCCGTTAAGGAACCATTGAAAAGTATAATCTATAGTGTTTAAGCCACTGTCTAAAATATAAGTTCGCAAAGGAATTCCTGTAGCATCTGCACAAATTATTCCATCATTTATATCAGGTAATGGCAAAGGATTTACTGTTGCAGAAATTATTATTGGGCTTCCAGAACAACTATTTAAGGAAGGCGTAACGGTATAAATTACCGTGCCAACTGCATTTCCAGTAGTTTCTAATATTTGAAATATATTGTTTCCATTTCCAATTGACGCACCTGAAACTCCATTTTGAACCACAGTCCATGAAAAAGTAGTACCTGAAAGACTCGGCGTTAAAACAATTGAAGTAGTTTCTCCAGAACAAATTGGCAATTGTGTTGGTGTTCCAAAAAATTCGGGAGTTGGATTTACATTTACCACCACAGAAGCTGTGGATCCGATACATCCTTGAGCAGTTGGTATAATTACATATGTTGCCGTTCCTGATGAAGGAAGTACGTTAGAAAGTGTTTGAGCAATTGTTGTTCCACTTCCTGAAAAAGTTCCGTTTAAGTTCGTTTGAGTTACTGACCAATTATACGTTGTATTAATCACCGGACTTGACAACGAAATAGCTGTCGTAGAACCCGAACAAATCGTTTGTCCCGAGGCTGGATTTATCGTGACAACTGGAATAGGATTTACAGTAATTGTAACCAAAGCTGTAGCTCCCGGACATCCATTTACATTTGGTGTAATTGCATAAACTGCATTGCCCGAAGCATTACTTATCGTGCTCAAATTTTGTGAAATTGAAGATCCTGTTCCAGCAAATCCACCAGTGACATTAGTTTGAACCAAATTCCAACTAAAAACAGTATTTGGCATTGTGCTTGAAAGTGCAATATCTGCCGTACTTCCAGAACAAATAGAAGTAGTGCTTGGAGTAGCTGTAACAATAGGTTTTGGTGTTACAAGAACTGTCGCTTGGATTGGAATTCCTGAACATCCGTTATAGGTTGGCGTAATAGTATAAACTACGTTCCCAACTAATGTTCCCGTTGCAGTTAAAATTTGAGATATTATATTTCCGTTATCTGGATTCGCACCTGAAACATCTGTTGCAGTAGCTGTCCAACTAAATGTTGTGCCTGGAATAGAACTTGATAATGAAATTCCCGTAGATTGTAATGAACAGATAGTTTCAGTAGTTGGCGATGCGGTTCCGACAGGAATTGGAATAATACCAACTTCAATTGTAGTTGTATTAGAACATTGACCCGAATTTGGTGTAAATGTATATGTTGTTGTTGCGGTCGCATTAAATGAAGGCGACCAAGTTCCCGAAACCCCATTCGTTGAAAGTAGCGGTAAACTTATGACAGATCCAAAACAAATAGGTGCGATTGATGCAAATGAAGGCGTTGACGTATTTGGAACGGGGTCAATCACAACTGACAATGGTGCGGAAATACAACCATTTGTTGTATTCTTTGCTGTTATTGAATAGGTATTTGGTGCTAAATTAGAAAATGTAGTACTTGATTGATACGTACCACCATTACTGTATTCTATATTGGTTCCTAATGGAGAAGCAATAATGATTGATCCATTTATTACACATGTCGGATGAACAACTGATGCAGTTGTTGGTATTGGAATCGTTGGAATCGGATTTACAGTTACCGAAGTAGGTAAAGAAATACATCCGTTTATAACATCTTTCACAGTAACTAAATAGGTGTTTGGTGCCAAATTCGAAAATGATAAAGTAGCTTGATATGTTCCTCCAGTGCTGTATTCATAATCGGTCCCAAGTGGTGCAGAAACTACAACTGTTCCTAACGCTAAACAAGTTGGTTGAACTGTAGTTGAAGCTGTTGGTAAACTTGGCGTTACTGGTTGATCGTAAATACTAACATTGGCGGAAGCCGGAGAAGAACAGCCATCTGCGTTGGTAACGGTATAAGTATAATTTCCAGTTGGTATACCTGAAATTGTTGTTGAAGTAGTATTTCCTGTTATACCGTCGGGATTCAACGTCCAGTTTCCAGTTGGTAAATCGTTTAAAACAACACTCCCTGTAGCCGTTGCACAAGTTGGTTGTGTGATTGTTCCAATGGTTGGTGGACTTGGAATAGTTAATGGCGCGTTGATTCCTACATTTGCAGAAGCTAAAGAAATACAGCCATCTGCATTGGTAACTGTAAAAGAGTGAGGTCCTGCGGTTAATCCTGAAATTGTTGTTGTAGTAGTTGAACCCGAAATTCCACCTGGATTTATTGTCCAATTTCCTGTTGGTAAACCTGTCAATAGCACACTTCCTGTAGCTGTTGAACATGTAGGTTGCGTAATCGTTCCAATAGTTGGCGCTGGATTTGAACTTACTGTAATTGTTACCGATTTTTGATATTGGCACGTTGGTGTCTCTCTGAAATAAAGATCATCAATAGCAAAGTCATTGTTTCCAAATATTTCTCTATCAATAATACTAATAATTGCTGTGGTGTTGGTTCCAGAATTCCAAATATAAGAATGTTCTTCCCAAATACATGGACTTCCTGGGGCTGAGGCTACTGGGCCTATTGAAACATTATTGATTAAAACCTCTAATTTTGCAGGTCCACCCGTAACTACTGCCGCTAAAAAATAACTAAATGTGTAATTTTTTCCCGGAATAACTGTAATAGGTGCTGGCGAATACCATACTTTAGCAGTTCCTGTAGTTGATCCATCGGCTACCAACATATTTCCACCTGAAGAAGTGTGATCTGTACATGTCGAAAATGGAGTAAACCAAGATCTAGGGTTCGTAACAATTCCATAGGCCCCTTGAACTCCCGAATTAGGAACGGTTCCTGGAAGATAATTTATATAATCCGTTACAAAACCGTAATCCCCCATAGAGAAATTACCATTGATAACTAAATTTGTTGAGTCGGCAGCTGTTCCAGAAGTAACAGTGTAGGTTGTATTCACAGATGGACTTACAACGGGATTTGCACTTGAGTTATTTGCTGCGGTTAAAGTTACATCTGTTGGATTTGAAGTCCATAAATAACTTGAGGTACTTCCACTAACGGACAAAGTTGTTGATGTGCCTTCGCAAATTGTTGTTGGAGCACTAATTGTAATATCGTTAGGCGCAGATAATGTAATAATTATAGGAACTGTTGTTGAACCCGAAGCATCTGTTAGTGTAAGTGAATAGGTTCCTGCTGCCAAACTATTAAAAATTCCTGTTGAATTTGAGGTTGTTGTCGTGCTACTAGATAACGCATAATTTGCGTATGGTAAGCTTCCTCCTGCTCCAGTAGCTGTAATCGAACCATCTAAAGTACTTGGACATGATGGATTTATAGACGTGTAACTCAATGACAAAGGAAGACCCCCCGGAGTTATTGAAAAATCATCTAATGCAAAGTCATTCCCAAGAACGCCAATATTATTATTTCTTAATTCTACTAAAATATTATTAGCAGTCGCTGTAAAAGAAAAGCTAACTTGTCTCCAACCAAGATTTGGTAATGGAGCATAAACATTTGTACTTGCTGGATTTAAATTAGAAGTATTTACAAAAAACACGTTAATATTTGCCTGTGTTAGAGGATTTGTTACATCATTCGAAACTGATTTTATCCAATAGCTAAAAGTATAGGTGCTTCCAGCCGTAAATCCTGTTAATGCACCTCCAGTTGAAGTTGACGACCACAACCTTGAATTTGGAACAGTATTTCCATCTACAACTAACATATTTCCTGTTCCCGTTGTGTGGTCTCCACCAGAAATAAAGTTGGAATTTAATAATTGTGGGTTTGTAGTGATGGCATAATTCCCTGGAGAACTTGACCCAGTAGGTGGATTAATCTGTGTATATCCAGCACCATTTATTAAAAAACCTATTCCATTTCCGCCCAATTCAAAACTACCGTTAGTCAGTGTTTGTGCTGAAACCGAAGCGTAAAAGGATATAAAAATTGAAAATAGAAAGAGCTTAATGTTTTTTTTCATTTTATTGGATAGTATTCTGGTTGTTTTTATTATTTCACAATTAAGAATTCTGAACGTCTGTTTTGCGCATATTCTTCTTCTGAGCAATTTTCTTTACAATCTACTTTTGGTTCTGTTTCACCATATCCTTTTCCAGATATTCTAGCAGCATCAATTCCTTTAGAAATTATGTATTGAATGGTTGCTTTAGCACGTTTGTCAGACAAAAGTAAATTGAATTCATCACTTCCTCTATTATCTGTATGTGATTTTGCAAATATAACTAACTTATCGTTATTTTTCATTACTTGAACTAATTTGTCCAATTCAAAGGCGCCTTGTTGTGTGACATTACTTTTGTTGTATTCAAAGAAAATCGGGTTCAATAGTACTTCTGTTTCTGTAATAATTACTTCAATTGGACTCAATGTAGCAGCAATTTTGGCGCTTCCTCCTTTATTGTTGCTTTTTGTAACTGCAAATGAATTACTTTCAAATCCATCTTTTACCGCTTGAATGGAGTAGCTTTTCTCACATTCTACTTTATAGGAAACTTCTCCTTTAGCATTAGATTGTTCTGTTGCAATTACATTGTTTTTATCATCTAAAATGGTCACTTTTGCATCGGCTAAAATAGCACCTGTTTTGGCATTGGTTACAATTGTATTTACTTCATAATTACAAACGGGTAATAATCCAAAAACATCGTCATTCCCATTTCTATTACTAGATACAAATCCGATGTTTTTATTTTCATTGAATGTAAATGCAAAATCGTCTTTTTCACTATTCACGGGTTTACCAACATTTTTAGCTTCTGTTCCTGCTTTTAAATCAATTGTATAAACATCCATTCCTCCAAGTCCTTGTTTGGCATCTGAAGAAAAATAAAGTACATTCTCGTCTGTAATAAAAGGAAAACTTTCATTTCCTTCGGTATTTACTTTTTTACCTAAATTTTCTGGCTTACCAAAACTTCCATTTTCAGTCACCGCTACTTTCCAAATATCAACACCGCCAATACTTCCTAGCATATTGGATGAAAAGTAAAGTGTTCTTCCATCTTTACTTAAGCTTGGGTTTCCGGTTGAATAATCGCTGCTATTGAAAGGTAACGAAGTAATAGCGCCCCATTTTCCATTTACTAACGTTGCTTTGAAAAGGTTATTTCTTCCTAATTTCAACTTGTTTGCTTTGTCTTTTTCAAAAGAGTTTTCTCTAAAACTATCACTTGTGAAATACATTGTATTTCCGTCTTGGCTTATTGTTACCGAACCATCGTGGAATTTTGAGTTCAATTCTTTTACAGGAACACAATTGGTTATTGTTCCGTCTTCGTTTAAATCTGCTTTATAGATATCTAAAAAAGGTTCTTTTGTCCAGCCATAAATTTTGCTGCTGGAATTTCTAGCACTAGTAAAGTAAACCGAATTATCGTGTAAAATAGCTCCAAAATCTGATTTATCAGAATTCATATCCAATGTTTTTAAATCAAATGATTTGGTTTTGTCTAATAATCTTGGAATATAATTTGGGTTTTCATTGAATGCTTTTGCTCTTAAATCAGTAGGTTGCATTGCCGCAAATTTTTGCATTTGCTTATTTGATTCCACATAATTTCCATTCGATTTAAGCATTTGCGCATAACGATAGTAAAGCTCTGCGTCTTTTTTCTCCGCTAATGTTTTAGCATACCATTTTGCTGCTTCCGTCGTATTATAAATGTTATAATAGCAATCTGCCAATTGTTCGTATACATAAACAGTTGCTTTATTAGTATTTACTAATTTAAGATACGCTTCTGAGGCAGCAATAAACTCTAATTTCTTGAATAATTTGTCTGCGCTTTGTGTGTCTTTGTTTTGTGCGGAAAGAAGTGAACTCAATAAAACAAAACTTACTATTGTATATATTTTTTTCATTATTAAGATAGCTTTAGGTTAGAAAAATCTTGGTGATTGTGATACTTTTTTAGAGGAATTCAAGTCAAACAATAAGATGATTTCGTGTGAAGACGGCGTGGTTACTTTCAAATCAGAAACGATATGGTCATAAGCATATCCAATTCGTAAGGTTGGAGAAATAGAGTAATTTACCATAACTCCAAAAGAGTCTTGCAATCTATAAGTGGCACCCATTTCAAATTTTTCAATATATAAGAAATTGGCAGAAACATCCAATGATGTTGGTGTGTTAATTGCCGATTTTACCATAGCAAAAGGTTTGAATTTTAAATTTGGATTCAAATCAAATACATACCCTCCCGTTATAAAATAATGAGGAACTTTCTTTTCAAGGAAATGATTCCCATCATTATTTAAATGAGCCGCATTTAACATATTTGGAATTGACGCTGCAAAATAATACTTGTTAGTATAATAGAAAAAACCAGTACCTATATTAAGATTAGAAGTATTTGAATCTTGTGCAAAAGCGCCGTCACCTTGTTGTAGAAGTGTATTATTAATACCACTAAACAATCCTATTTTTTGGAATGTAATTCCCGCTTTTATTCCCAAAGCCAATCGGTGTTCTCCACCTAAATTTAGCGTATAGGAGAAATCCCCGTATACATTATTTTCCAGAACAGGACCAATTCTATCCGAAATCACGGACAATCCCAATCCTACATTTTTTCCAATAGGTGAAGATCCCGAAAGCGAAAAAGTAGTTGGTGCATCTTCTATTTCTATCCACTGTTTTCTGTATAATAATCCAAAGGATAAATTCTCTTTTGATCCTGCATAAGCGGGATTTATGATGTTCATATTATACATGTATTGTGTATAATGAGGGTCTTGTTGCGCGTTAGCATCCAAGAAGGTTAGCAATAGTAAAAGTGTAGGTAAAAGTATTTTTTTCATATCTATGTATTAGTAGCTAAAATTATTTGTTGATATACACCCATCCTGTTTTAGTTTTTCCATTTGGGAAAGTGACTACAAAGTAATAAGTTCCGTCAGGTAATTCCTCCCTAGAATTTGATTTTCCAACCCATTCGTTTGTGTAATCCCTTTTGGAATATACTTCTATTCCATATCTATTGAAAATTTGAAGTCGTTGGACATTCAAATTACTTAAATCAAAAATGTCATTATCACCATCGCCATTAGGAGAAATCCCTTTTGGAATAGAACAGAGAATATTAGCAACGGTAATTGGTTTCTCTTCACTACAGCCATTATTTGACAATTCTAAACTGTAATTTCCTTCATTTATAATTGTTATTGAAGAGGTATTTCCAATATTTTGATGCAAATTATTATACCAAGTAAAAGTAGCATTTGTAGTTCCAATTCCAATAGCGCTCAATTCAAAATCAGTTCCGTTACAACCTCCCGTTATTGAAAATTGAGGGAAAGGCGTAACGGTTATTGTTAACGTTGCATTTGAAGAACATTGCCCTATGCTTGGCGTAAAGGTATAAATTGTAGTAGCAGAATTATTTAATACTGGGGACCAATTTCCAGAAATAGCATTATTTGAAACTGTAGGCAATACCGATAAAGCAGCTCCAGAACAAATGGTAGGAACTTGCGTAAATGTTGGCGTAACATTTGGATTTACGGTAATGCTCATTGAACCATTTGTAGCACATTGTCCCGTTAATGGTGAAAAAGTATAGGTTGTGGTTGCTAAATTATTAAGTGCTGGCGACCAAGTTCCCGTAATTGAATTATTGGAAATTGTTGGTAAAGCCGATAATGTAGCTCCGGAACATATTGGATTCACAGCTGTAAATGTTGGAGAAACGATTGGAGAAACGGTAATCGTTAGTGTGCCATTTGCTGCACATTGTCCAGTAGCTGGTGCAAATGTATAGGTTGTGGTTGCTGAATTATTTAACGCAGGCGACCATGTTCCAGTAATTGAGTTATTAGAAGTTGTAGGCAAAGCCGATAAAACTTCTCCTGCACAAATTGGATTTACAGAGTTAAACGTTGGTGTAATTCTAGGAGTTACCGTTATAACAACTGTTTTTGATAAACTACAAACTACATTGGTTGTAAATGAAATATCATCTAATGCAAAATCATTTCCTCCCGCCGCAACAACTTTGTCATACATTGCAATTTGAGCAGAAGTAGCTGTTCCTGAATTCCAAGTGTAGGTTCTCAAAGACCAGCTACATTCTGCAGAAGGAGCTAGATCAGTTCCAACAACAACTCCGTTTATTTTTACTTCTATATTAGCTGGGTTTGGCAAAGAAACGGTTTGAATCCAATAAGAAAAGGTATAGGTTTGATTAGGTTGAACGGTAATGGTTTGCCCCCAAACTTTATCATTACCAGCATTGATTGTAGAACCATCAATAATCATCATTTTTCCAGTACCAGTTGTATGTTCTATATTGCAACTCGGGAAAAATTGAAACCAAGAAGTTGCAGCAGTCACCACCCCATAAGCACGTTGAACTCCAGAAGTTCCTGCATTAGCAATGTATAGGTAATCCGAAGAAAAACCTAAATTTCCTTGAGAAAAATCCCCATTGGTAACCATATTTGGTGACGGAGAATTACTCGTTGAAGTAACTGTATAGGTTGTTGTAGCATTTGGACTAACCGTTGGCGTTGCGCTAGTATTGTTTGTTGCATTCAATGAGGTATCAGCTGGATTGGCAGACCACAAAAACCCTGTTGTGCTTCCACTCACAGACAAATTAGTAGGAGTTCCCGCGCAAATGGTTCTAGGCAGACTAATTGATAAATCAGTTGGTGCAATGATTATAATTCCAGTCTGTGAAACCGTTGAAAAAGCATCAGAAACTGATAATGTATAGGTTCCAGGGGCCAAATTTAAAAATGTTCCCGTCGCACTAGTAAGTACCGTTGTGCCATTTGTCAATGAAAAATTCGAATAAGGCAAACTCCCGCCGGTTACCGTTCCGTTAATTGCACCATTATTCAATCCTGGGCAAGTTGGATTGGTTAAAGTGTAGCTTAAAACTAACGCTGGGGGTAAATTTTTGTGTTTGTCTAAAGAATTTTCAGAATAGACAAAAACTGATAAAATCAGAAATAGTAGGGTTATTGGTTTTTTCATAAAAGGTAATAAATTATTAAAACTCAAATATAAGTAACTTAAAAATGTCGTTTGTTTAAGTCAATTATATAAAAACTATACAATAATTAATTATTTTATTTTTTGATTTAATTATTTTATTTTTAAAAGATACCTACTGAAAATCAAATGATTTTATGGTTATCTAAAAAAAAGTATCGACCTATTTACTTTAGTTTTTCAATAATGTTAAGGTGTTGTATAGCTAATTCAGTCCGAAATTTGTCAAATGAAAATTTTAAAAATATAAATGGAACGATAATTTTGTTAAAATAAAGGTGTTTCCCATGTTGATTTAATTTAAATCTGTAAAATGTGCAAAAAAGAATGTTGCTGTAAATTATAGATTAATTTGAATATAATGTAAAAGTACTAAGTAAAGATTATGAATTATATATTCTTGAGGATAAATATAATTTTCTCAAAATCGAATAGGTCCCGCAATAAAAAAACCGCATTCGTTCTATGTTGAACTTGTGCGGTTATTAATTGTGGAGAATATCGGATTCGAACCGACCACCTCTACGCTGCCAGCGTAGCGCTCTAGCCAAATGAGCTAATCCCCCAATAGTTTCGCAAATATACATTTTTTTCGATTTAAAAAAAGCAATTTCAAAATTTCAAAATAGAATGACTACAATTTACTAAATTTGCATTCAAATACTTCAATAATGAGCAATATCAGAATTACCAAACAATTCAGTTTTGAAACCGGACATGCCCTATATGGATACGATGGAAAGTGCAAAAACGTTCATGGACACAGCTATAAATTATCTGTAACCGTTATTGGCAAACCAATTAGCGATAATTCAAATGTGAAATTTGGAATGGTAATTGATTTCACGGACCTAAAAAAAATTGTGAAAGAAGAAATTGTAGACCAATTTGATCACGCCACAGTTTTCAATAAAAACACTCCACATATTGAATTGGCGCACGAACTTCAATCCCGCGATCACCATGTTATTTTAGTTGAATATCAACCAACAAGCGAAAATATGGTAATTGATTTCGCTCAAAGAATCAAAAACAGATTGCCAAATGGAATTCAATTGCATTCCTTAAAACTCCAAGAAACAGAAACGTCTTTTGCAGAATGGTTTCAAAGTGACAATTAAATATCTAATACTGAATTTAAACTTTGTTTCGTACCTTTGAATTTAAAATTGACAAAAAAAATAAACAGATACCCTAAATAAAAGGGAAGAAATCAGATTTTACGAACTAAAAATTCTAACTCTAATTACAACCTGCAAACTATTAATGTGCTTAAAGATTTATAAAGAATATGAAACGCTCATAAAAACCTTTTTAAAAGTGAATCAACAAAAAGAGAATTCTAAATAGTATCCCAAATATTAATATTGATAGAATGAGAATACAATTTAAAATATTGAACACTACGATTGAGTCTTTAAGAAAGTATACCATTACTTCATTTTTAATGTCTAAGACACATTTGGAATAAAAATTGTATGCGCTTTTAAATCAATTTGCCCAATCATGAAAAAAGGAATTATTTTTATATTATTTATTCTGCTTACAGGTTTCAATACTCAAAGGGAAGACGCATTTGATACTGGTGAATGGTTTAAATTCAGAGTTCATTATGGTGTGATTAATGCTGGTTATGCCACTTTGGAAGTACAAGATGCTGTTCGAAACAACAAAAAAGTATTTCATGTAATTGGAAAAGGATATACTACCGGAATGTCTAGATTTTTTTTCAAAGTAGATGATTTATACGAAAGCTATTTTGATAAAACTACGGGAAATCCCTATCAATTTATAAGAAGGATCAATGAAGGCGGTTATACCAAGAATCAAGAGGGTTTTTTCAATCAAGGCACGGACCATGTTTTAGTGAAAGATTATGAAAACAAAACCGAAAAAACATTTGCGGTTCCAAATAATATTCAAGATATCGTTTCAACCTTTTATTATTTAAGAAACCATCCAAATGTCGACAAATTAAAGGTCGGTGAATCCATTTCTATTGACATGTTTTTTGATGAGGAAACTACAAAATTTAAGTTAAAATTTGTTGGACGCGAAGATATTGACACTAAATTTGGAAAAATTCCAACCATGATTTTTCGCCCTTTAGTTCAATCTGGGCGAGTGTTTAAAGAACAAGAAGGGCTCACGATTTGGATTTCAGATGACAATAACAAAATACCTATTAGAATAAAAGCAGAACTTGCCATAGGATCTATAAAAGCGGACCTTGATGGTTTTAAAGGATTGAAGAATTCTTTTACAATTAAAGTAAAATAAACATGACAAACCCAAACATATCGGAACAAATTCTTCAAAAATTAGAAGAAAAATTTCAAGGAATAAATCAAAAAACAGAAACCCATTTAGAAGGATTGCTTTGGTCAAAACCAATTACCTATTGGGATTATATTCAAACAGACGCCCTTTTGAATCTTCAAACGCAAAGAACAACTTTGCCAGACGAAATGGTTTTTATTATGTACCATCAAGTCAATGAATTATTGTTCAAAATGATTTTGTGGGAAATAGAACAAATTTCTCATAACGACAAATTGGAAACTGTTTTTTTTACGGAAAGAATAATGCGAATAAGTCGCTATTTTGATATGCTCACAACTTCTTTTGACATTATGGGTGATGGAATGGAAGTAGAACAATACATGAAATTTCGAAATACTTTGACCCCCGCAAGTGGGTTTCAAAGCGCACAATACCGGTTAATTG
>JBIPNF010000203.1:0-4532 GCA_044373885.1 Flavobacterium sp.
AGGCGCTCAATTAGAAGGAAGTAAGGAATTTGCCAAAGAGTTTTTGGTAAAACACAACATTCCAACCGCCGCTTATGATAGTTTTACAAAAGAAACGGTTGACGCTGGATGTGACTTTTTAGATACATTGCAACCGCCGTACGTGCTTAAAGCCGACGGATTAGCGGCTGGAAAAGGGGTTTTAATCATTCAAGAATTGGCGGAAGCCAAAGAAGAATTGAGAAATATGTTGGTTCACTCAAAATTTGGTGAAGCTAGTTCGAAAGTTGTAATTGAGGAATTTTTAGACGGAATAGAATTAAGTTGTTTCGTATTGACCGATGGAAAGAATTATAAGATTTTACCAACTGCCAAAGATTACAAACGCATTGGCGAAGGCGACACAGGCTTGAATACGGGCGGAATGGGAGCTGTTTCCCCAGTTCCTTTCGCAGACGCTGCGTTGTTAGAAAAAATAGAAAATAGAATCGTTAAACCCACAATTGAAGGATTGCAAAAAGACGGAATTCAATATAAAGGATTTGTTTTTATTGGTTTAATAAATGTTAAAGGCGAGCCAATTGTTATAGAATACAATGTGAGAATGGGCGATCCAGAAACAGAAGTAGTAATTCCAAGATTAAAATCGGATTTAGTGGAATTATTTTTGGCGGTAGCCAATGAAAAACTGGATGAAAAAACACTTGAAGTTGATAGCCAAAGTGCCGCTACAATTATGGTTGTTTCTGGCGGTTATCCAGAAGAATATGTCAACGGAAAAGTGATTTCGGGAATTGAAAAAGTTTCAGATTCTATTGTTTTTCACGCAGGTACAAAAACAGATAATGGAAAAGTAATCAGTAATGGTGGACGAGTTTTGGCGGTAACTTCATTAGGCGATAATTATGAAGAAGCCATAAAAAAATCGTATCAAAACATAGACAAGCTACATTTTGATACGATGTATTTTAGAAAAGATATTGGATTCGATCTTTAATCGTAAAAACTAAAAAAGTAGTTTAGAATTTTATTTAAAGAAAGAGTGTGCCGTAGTATCTTGATATTCGTCGTTATTGTCTTTATGCAATTTTAATTGTTTAATCCAATAAACCATCGCAGAAGCGCAAATAATCATGAAAAGCCAATTAATTGTATTCGCTGCAAACCAATGTTCGAGTTCTAACTCTCTTAAATAATTATGAGGTATGAAAAAAATGTTTTCAAACAACCATTGTATTCCTTCAAAAAATGCTTTCATCTTTGTACAAGTATTATATTTACATTTACAAAAGTATAAAATATCCTTATGATAACAAGTCTTTTTAAGAAATCTACTCCAATAAATTATGCATTTATTTTTTTAATGCTATTATTTTTCTTTGGAGTGTCTCAATTTCATCAAGCTGGGAGTGTTTTTTCGATTGGTTTTTTAGTCAAAAAAGCATTTGTTATTACGGCTTTAATTGCCTCTTTTTTTACGGCAAATTTTATTATAAAAAAGAATGGATTGAGCAAAGACAGCGCTTATATGATTTTATTTTATTTGCTGCTACTTCTTTTTTTTCCATCAGTTATGAATAATTTAGACTTAATTATTTCTAACTTTTTTATCATTTTAGCATTGCGAAGATTAATTTCTTTACAATCTCCAAAAACTCCAAAAGAAAAAATATTTGATGCTTCTTTATGGATTTTTGTGGCTTCTTTGTTTCATTTTTGGAGTATACTCTTTATAATTTTAGTATTTATTAGCATACTTTTTCACACGGCAAGAGATTATCGGACTTGGTTTTTGCCTTTTATTGCTTTTTTTATCGCAACTATGATTTTCATTTTAACAGATTTAGTTTTTGGTAAAAGTATAATATCCAACTTAGCTGCAAATACTTCACGAAATTTTCAAATTAATTATTTTACCAATAATTATCAAAACATAGCCATTTCTTTGTTTGCAACAATTTCAATATATTTCACTTTTTATGTAGTATTTACGATTTCAAACCGACCAATTATTCTTCATTCGTCCTACAAGAAAATTGTAGCTGCTTTTTTTATAGGAATTGCAGTTTTTCTAATTTCGCCTAATAAAAGCAATGATATTCTAATTTTTACTTTTGCGCCATTGGCATTTATGATTACGCTTTTCACCGAAACACCGCAATCAAAAGTGAAGCGAGAACTAACGGTTGCCATCGTAGTTTTATCTAGCTTATTTGCGTTTTTCTCTCAATTATAATTTATTACCAAAAGCCAAATCACCCGCATCTCCAAGTCCAGGAACGATGTAATTTTTTTCATTTAATTCATCGTCAATAGAAGCAATCCAAAGATGACACTTATCTGGCAAAAGGGCCTCTAGATGCGCAATTCCCTCTGGCGCCGCAATAACTACCGCAATATGAATTTCTTTTGGCGTGCCACGTTCCATTAATTTGTTAAAAACCGCCACAATAGATTGTCCTGTGGCAAGCATCGGATCAATCAAAATTAAAGTAGCGTTATTAATATCTGAAACGGCTTGGTATTCAACCAAAATATCAAAATAAGCATCATTATTCGGATGATGTCTGTAGGCGGAGATAAATCCATTTTCAGCGGCATCAAAATAATTTAAAAAGCCATTATGTAGCGTTAATCCCGCTCTTAAAATTGAACACAAAACCAATTGATCACTGATTTCTGATGTGTTTTTTATATCAAGCGGAGTTTGAATTGCCACATTTTTATAAGGCAATTCTTTACTTAATTCATACGCCATAATTTCGCCAATACGCTCCATGTTTCTTCTGAATCGCATCCGGTCTCCATGAACGTTTACATCCCTAATTTGCCCAATAAAATGATTCAGCACACTGTTTTTTTCTGATAAATGATGAATTTTCATAAAAATAGGTATAAAGTTTAAGTTTAAAGTTTCAACGTTAAAAGTATAAAAAGTATCTTTGCTTTCTAATATGTAAAGATATGTTTTCAAAATTAGCTTATTCTGTATTTGAACAAAGTATTCACGATTATCATCAATTTGATAATGTTGACCAACCTATTAACAACCCTTTTCCGAAAGATAAATTTGAACATTTATTGTATCATAAAAATTGGATTGACACCGTGCAATGGCATTTTGAAGATATAATTCGTGATCCAAATATTGATCCTGTAGCGGCACTTACATTGAAAAGAAGAATTGATGCTTCTAATCAAGAGCGTACCGATATGGTGGAATATACCGACAGTTATTTTCTTCAGAAATACAGCCACGTTGTAGTAAAAGAAAGTGCCAAAATCAATTCCGAAAGTCCTGCTTGGGCGTTTGATAGATTGTCTATTTTAGCTTTAAAAATATATCATATGAACGAAGAAGCTACTCGTAATGGAGCTTCAGAAGAACATCGTGATAAATGTCAAGCAAAGTTAAACATCCTTTTAGAACAAAGAACCGATCTTTCAACTGCAATTGATGATTTGTTAAATGATATCGAAAGCGGTGATAAATTCATGAAAGTGTACAAACAAATGAAAATGTACAATGATGATGATTTAAACCCAGTTTTGTATCAAAACAAGAAATAATATGCAAAAAGTTTCTTTTTTTTCATCAGAACCGTTGTTTTTCAAATGCATTTATATTCTTGGTTTTATAGGAGCCTTTTATGTAATTTATGAAACTATTTTTGTTGAAGAAGAGCTACATTCTGGAATAATTTTTTATTTATTGGTGTTATTCGGTTTTTATAATTTGAGAAAATCTTATGTTATTCAACAACATAAAAAACTTCCAAAAACTCATAAACTCAAATAAGTTTGCCAATAAAGCAACAACATATAGCCGTCATAAGACTTTCCGCAATGGGAGATGTCGCTATGACGGTTCCTATTTTTCGTGCATTTTCAAAGCAATACCCTGACGTAAAAATTACCATAATTTCAAGTCCTTTCTTTAAACCATTTTTCGATGAAATTCCAAATGTTTCTTTTTTGGCATTTGATAAAAACGGAAAACATAAAGGTTTCTTAGGATTGTTTCGATTATTTCAGGATTTAAGAGAACGCGATATTGACGCATTTGCCGACTTACATAACGTTTTACGTTCTAAAGTAATCCGATCGCTATTTACCTTGAGCGGAAAAAAAGTGGCTTTTACTGATAAAGCAAGAACCGATAAAAAGGAAATTACTCGTGCCGAAAATAAAATTTTTAGGCAACTTCCAACCGTTTTTGAAAGACACGAAAATGTATTTCAAGCACTTGGATTTCCTTTGGATTTATCGAATCCTACGTTTCCCGAAAAACAAGAATTACCTTCAGAAATTACCTCAATTGTTGGTGAAAAAACGGAGAAATGGATCGGAATTGCGCCTTTTGCACAACACGATTGCAAAGTATATCCGCTGGATTTAATGGCGCAAGTAATTGACGAATTGGCTAAAAATCCCAATAATAAAATTTTCCTTTTTGGCGGTGGGAAAAAGGAAATTGAAGTTTTAAATTCGCTTTCAAAAGACAAAGAAAATGTAATTTCTACAGCAGGAAAACTCAAATTCAATCAAGAAAT
>JBIPNF010000204.1:0-4514 GCA_044373885.1 Flavobacterium sp.
AATGTAGATTAATAGGAAATAAGAAAATAGCACAAATCATTCAAGTTATAGCACGAAATTACCAAATGTATTTTTTAAACTTTATCTTATTAAATAATTCTCATCTATTGTTAATTATATTATTGAATTATTAGTCACGTATTATAGATTCAAAACAGCAGTATTATTGAAAAAATAAAAAAATTATTTCTTACTACAACTAGCAATCCTTATATTTGCATTCTCATAAAATTAACAAATGAAAATATCTTATAACTGGTTAAAACAATTCATCAAAACTGATTTAAATTCGGATGATACGGCAGCAATATTAACCGATTTAGGATTGGAAGTAGAAGGCGTTGAAAAATACGAAAGTTTAAAAGGAGGTTTAGAAGGTGTTGTAGTTGGACATGTGTTAACGTGTGTCCAACATACTAATGCTGACAAACTTAAGGTTACTATTGTAGATATTGGTACTGGGACACCAATTCAAATTGTTTGCGGAGCTTCAAATGTTGGTGTGGGACAAAAAGTACCAGTAGCTACAATTGGTACTAAATTATATGATAAAGAAGGAAATTCATTTGAAATAAAAAAAGGAAAAATTCGTGGCGAAGAAAGCCATGGAATGATTTGTGCCGAAGATGAATTAGGTCTTGGTGATAGTCACGATGGAATTATGATTCTTGCAGAGGATTTGGTTCCTGGGACATTGGCATCAAAAGTTTTTAAAATTGAAACCGATGAAGTTTTTGAAATAGGATTAACACCAAACCGCGCTGATGCAATGAGCCATTGGGGAGTTGCAAGAGATTTGCGAGCGGGATTAATTCAAAAAAATAGCAACCAATCTGAATTAATTACGCCTTCAGTAAATAAATTCAAAGTTGATAAAAGAACACTCAAAATTGATGTTATAGTTGAAGACAGCAAATTGGCCCCAAGATATTGCGCCGTTACAATTTCTGGAATTACTGTAAAACCATCCCCCGAATGGTTGAGAAACAAATTGAAATCTATTGGGTTAACCCCTAAAAATAATATTGTTGATGTCACAAATTATGTTTTGCATGAATTAGGACAACCACTTCACGCATTTGATGCAGCAAAAATTAACGGAAAAATACTCGTTAAAACTGTTGCTTCAGGAACAAAATTCACCACATTAGATGGAATTGAAAGGAATTTGCATGAGGAAGATTTAATGATTTGTGATGAAAAAGGACCACTTTGTATCGCAGGAGTTTTTGGAGGTAAAAATTCTGGAGTTTCGGAAAACACCAACACTATCTTTTTAGAAAGTGCTTATTTTAATCCTGTTTCTATTAGAAAAACTGCCAAAAGACATACTTTGAGTACAGATGCATCTTTTAGATTTGAAAGAGGAATTGATCCAAGCATCACAGAATATGCTCTGAAACGAGCTGCTATTTTAATTCAAGAAGTTGCTGGAGGTGAAATCACATCCGACATTATAGATGTTTATCAAAAGAAAATTGAGGATTTTTCGGTGGTTTTAAATTTCAACAATGTATCAAAAATTATCGGTCAAGAAATACCAAAAGAAACCATCAAGAAAATTTTAGTTTCATTGGATATTAAAGTTACAAGCGTTTCTGAATCAAGTTTAGGGCTCGTAATTCCTGCTTATCGGGTTGATGTTCAACGTGAAATTGATGTAATTGAAGAATTATTGAGAGTTTTTGGATACAATAATATCAATTTTACAAAAAAACTAAACGCTACTGTTTCAAATTCAGGTAGAACTGAAGATTATAAAGTTCAAAATATTATCGCCGATCAATTAACTTCCTTGGGATTCAACGAAATGATGGCCAATTCATTGACAACTCCTGACTACGTTAAATTATCAGAAAATCTAAGAGAGGAATTCAATGTATTGATATTAAATCCTTTGAGTAATGATTTATCAGCAATGCGACAATCGCTATTGTTTTCTGGATTAGAGGCCGTTTCATTTAATATTAATCGTAGAAATTCCGATTTAAAATTATTTGAATTTGGAAAAACCTACCATAAATTGCCTTCAGGATTTGACGAACCAAAACATTTGACTTTGTTTACAACGGGAAATCGTTTGGAAGAAAGTTGGACAAATCCTCAAAAACCATCTGACTTTTTCTTATTTAAAGGATATGTAGATACTATTTTATCCCGTTTAGGAATTAACAAAACGCAATACAAACCTACATCCTCAGATGTTTTTGCGGAAGGAATTGCAATTGCCGCTGGAACTGAAATTTTAGTGGAATTTGGAACTGTTAAGAAATCAATTTTAAAACACTTTGACATTAAACAGGAAGTTTTCTTTGCCGATTTTAATTGGAATGCGATTTTAAAATTACTTTCTAATAAAATTAAATTCACAGAAATCTCGAAATACCCTGAAGTTCGAAGAGATTTAGCGTTATTAGTTGATGAAAAAGTGGCATTTGACGATCTTTATAACATTGCGCGTCAAACCGAGAAATCTTTACTTAAAAACATCACTCTTTTTGATGTATATGTTGGAGCTAATTTGCCAGAAGGAAAAAAATCCTATGCCGTAAGTTTTACAATTCAAGACGATTCTAAAACACTCACAGACACTCAAATTGAGAAAATCATGAGTAAACTTCAAAGTAATTTTGAATCGCAATTAGGTGCTCAGTTGAGATAATCTAAACATATAAAAAATTAAAAATCCACATTCCTAAATGTGGATTTTGTTTTTTACTAAATTTAGTAATGTTAAATAGCTCTTAATTATATTTTATTTTAAATGTCAAAGTATTTTTTATTTGTAAAATATTTTATTTTTGCTGTATTCAAATTGGTTTTATTAATAAATAGTAGTAGTTCAAAATGAAAAAAATCACATTATCGTTACTTTTTATATTTTTTATAAATTCAGTCAAAGCTCAAAATGCTTATGATATAAAAATTAATTTAAAAAACTGTAAAGACACCCTTGCCTTCCTTACTTTTTATCAATTTGATAAAAACATGATAGTTGATACTTGCACTCAAATAAAAAGCGGAAGGATTTTTTTTAACGGAAAAAAGAAATTAGACAAAGGTATTTATTCGCTAGTTAGCCAAGGTAAAACGATTTATTTTGATTTTTTTGTTGATGATGAAAATCAAAAATTAGATATCAACAGTGATGCTATTTCAAATTATAGAGCCACATTAAAATGTAGTAATTCAAAAATACAGAATGATTTTTTTGAATACATTCAATTTTTTGAAACCCAAAAAAATGAATTTGATTCCCATTTATTAAAAACGAAAGGGATGACTAAAAAGGATTCTGCCGATTTTGTATCGAATAAGCAAAAAATTGTCAATGAAAATATAGAAACTTTTGAAAAAGAGTTTATTTCAAAAAATAAAGGAACTTTTATTAGTGATGCGCTAAATTTAAAAATTGAAAAATACATAAAAGAGATTCCAAAGGCTTCAAATGGAAGGGCCGATAGTATCGCAGTTTATGATTATTATAAAAAACACTATTGGGATGGGGTTAATTTTAAGGAAGATGGATTGGTTCGTACGCCTTTCTTTGCTGGCCGTTTGAAACGATACTTTGAATCTGTGGTTCTAAGACATCCGGATTCTGTATCAATTGAAATTGATCGCATTATGAAACAAGCGGTTGAAGGTTCAATGCTGTACAAAATTTTATTAGCTCATTTTGTTTCCACTTATGAAACTTCGAAAATAATGGGATTCGATAAAGTTTTCGTTCATATAGTAGACGCTTATTTTAAAACAGGAAAGGCGAACGATCTTTATAATGACAACAATATATTAAATAACATTATTGCGAGAGCTGAAATACTTCGCCCTTTATTGCTTGATGAAATTGCTCCAGAACTACCAATGATTCCAATAGAAAGTCATGGTAAAATTGCTAAAATGGGCTTTGAAAACGCTAAAACAAGCGAGGAACTCACTAAAATATTCTATGCCAATAATCAAGAAATTGAAAAAACATTTTTAAAGTTACATGCTATAAAAGCCAAATATACATTGCTTGTTTTTTGGGATGTTGACTGTGGACATTGTCAAGTAGAAATTCCTAAATTGATTAAAATATATCATGAATTGCTGAATGAAAAAGTTGATGTCAAAGTTTTTAGTGTTTATACCCTTCAAGACTTTGAGAAATACCAAAAATATGTCATTGATAAACAATTAGATTGGATAAATGTCTATGATGGAGTACACTATAATAATCTAAAAGACAAATATGACATCTACTCTACCCCAGTGATTTATATTTTAGACAAAGACAAAAGGATAAAAGCCAAAAGAATTGAAGTAGAACAAATCAAAATCATTCTAAACGCATTAGAAAGCAATAAATAGTATAGACAAGATTGAAATCCAGTTTCATTGAAAACATTTAGTTTTAACTGTTCACGAGGCAAAAAAAATGGAACAAATCTAAAAAAAACAGACTTGTCCAATACCGTGAATTGAATGGATTTATTTTAAAACAAATCTTAGAATTTCTAGCGAATATT
>JBIPNF010000205.1:0-4457 GCA_044373885.1 Flavobacterium sp.
AAGTTCGACATCTTTACCATTGAAAACTACATCCACTACTGGCCCGATGATTTGCGATACTTTTCCTATTACTTTTGACATTGCTTATGTATTTATTAAATAGCTAATTAGGTTTGTGAAATTCAAAATTCCTAAACACATTATTTAGGTTTGTTTTTCAAAGCGCAAAGATAATTTTTTAAAACATAAAAATCAATACTATTTTGAGAAAAAAGTAGGATTTTTTATTATTTCTCTTTTTTAGATAAAAAGAGTCTTGTTATTACAAATAAACAAATCAAAATGACAAAATTTACATTTAATCTCGAGTTGTTTTGATTCCAAAAAAAAACTGCCCAAAGAATCATTTGAACAGTTCGTTTTTAAAGTGCGGATAATAGGACTCGAACCTACACGCCTTGCGGCACCAGATCCTAAGTCTGGCATGTCTACCAATTTCACCATATCCGCAAAATTGTGAGTGCAAATGTAAAAATTTATTATGAATTATGACCCAAAAAAAATAAATCTTTTTTTATTTTTTGAATTGACGAAGCAATTATAATTTATAATTTATTTCAAACTCTTTTTCGTATTTTTGAGCTTCTAAAAAACTACTATAAATGGATACAATAAAAGCGTATGTTCAAGAAAACAAAACGCGCTTCGTAAACGAGTTAATCGAATTATTAAAACTACCTTCTGTAAGTGCCGATGCCACTTATTCCAAAGATGTTATCAATACTGCCGATGCCGTAAAAGAAAGCCTAGAAAAAGCAGGTTGTAACTTTGTGGAAATTTGCGATACTCCAGGTTACCCAATTGTTTTTGGGGAACATAGTATCGATAAAAATCTTCCAACAGTTCTTGTCTACGGACATTACGATGTGCAACCACCAGATCCAATAGAATTATGGACCTCACCACCATTTGAACCCGTAATAAAAACCACCGAAATTCATCCCGAAGGCGCTATTTTTGCTCGTGGAGCGTGCGATGATAAAGGCCAAATGTACATGCACGTTAAAGCATTCGAATACATGATTGCCAATAAAAATTTACCGTGCAACGTAAAATTTATGATTGAAGGCGAAGAAGAAGTGGGTTCTAAAAGTTTGAGCTGGTTTGTAGAACGCAACCAAGAAAAACTAAAATGCGACGTAATTCTAATTTCTGATACGGGGATGATTTCCAATCAGCAACCGTCAATTACCACAGGTTTACGAGGTTTGAGCTATGTAGAAGTAGAAGTTACAGGTCCAAATCGCGACTTACACTCGGGATTGTATGGCGGTGCTGTTGCCAACCCAATCAATGTGCTTGCCAAAATGATTGCCTCACTTCATGACGAAAATAACCACATCACCATTCCAGGGTTTTATGACAATGTTCAAGAATTATCGCTTGAAGAACGTGCCGAAATGGCAAAAGCACCCTTCAGTTTAGAAAATTATAAAAAAGCACTAAACCTCAACGACATCTATGGCGAAAAAGGCTATGTAACCAACGAGAGAAACTCCATCCGACCAACATTAGACGTCAACGGAATTTGGGGCGGCTACACTGGCGAAGGCGCAAAAACTGTTATTGCAAGCAAGGCGTATGCTAAAATCTCCATGCGATTGGTTCCAAATCAAGACTGGGAAACCATCACCGAATTATTCACAAAACACTTCACAAGCATTGCCCCTACTGGCGTAACCGTAAAAGTCACACCGCATCACGGCGGTCAAGGTTATGTTACACCAACAGACAGCATTGGCTACAAAGCTGCAAACATGGCCTACACAGAAACCTTTGGAGTTCCTGCAATTCCTGTACGTTCTGGGGGAAGTATTCCAATCGTGGCGCTATTCGAAAAAGAACTAAAAAGCAAAACAATCCTTATGGGATTTGGCTTAGACAGCGACGCCATTCACTCGCCAAACGAACATTTCGGAATTTTCAACTACCTAAAAGGCATCGAAACCATCCCGTTATTTTACAAATATTTCGTCGAATTAAGCAAATAAAACAGCTTATAAATTTAGCAAATCCGTTCAGCAATGAGCGGATTTTTTATTTGGGCGTGCCCTCGTTTAGAGCGTAATTGCGAAGTAAGAAGCAACCGTTAAACTCGGTCGGGCATTCCGCTGCAATCTTTGTTCCATTTCATTCCACAAAGGATTTCCGCTGCAAATGAAATTCACTGAACTCCAATTAAAATAAAAGTATAGTGAAGTAATCCCTCACGCGAAACCGAGAAAGCAAAATGTTAAAGTTTTGCTCTATGTTTGTAGAATTGATTTTTATTTCTACATTTGTAGAATAAATTCTAATAACGTAGAACAAATGCAATTATCCAATTCAGAAGAACAATTAATGGAACACCTTTGGAAACTCGAAAAAGCCTTCATGAAAGATTTACTCGATGCTTATCCAAAACCAAAACCTGCAACTACAACCGTAGCAACTTTATTGAAAAGAATGATTGACAAAAAATTTGTTTCCTATACTGCATTTGGGAATTCAAGAGAATATTTTCCGTTAGTAAAAAAAACAGATTATTTCTCAAAACATGTGAACGGATTAATTAAGAATTTCTTCAATGATTCGGCTTCACAATTTGCCTCTTTCTTTACTACAGAAACGAATCTTTCTGAAAAAGAATTAGAAGATTTAAAAAAAATAATTGACGTTCAACTTCAAAAAAAGAAATCATGACCGACTTTTTAATAAAATCAACAATTATTTTAACGATTTTACTTGCCTTCTATCATTTAGTTATAGGAAGAGAAAAAATGCATCATTTCAATCGATTTTATCTTTTAATCTCCATTGTTATTTCATTTGTAATGCCATTTTTAACTTTTGAAATAATAAAAATTATTCCTGTATTTGTAAATATTGAACCAATAAAAAGCGTAACAATTCCTTCAGAAATTAATGAAAATGTGATTAGGGAAAATGCTGTCCCATTAATAGAAACCATAAATTATATACCTTATATATTGTGGAGTTTGTATGCTTTGATTACGTTTATATTACTAGTAAGATTTGTAAAAAACGGTTTAAAATTGATTTCAAAAACGAAATCCAATCCAATTGTAAAATATAAAAATGCGAAATTGGTTTTGGTTGATGAAATAATACTTCCTCATACTTTTTTGAATTACATTTTCATCAATTTTGATGATTATAATAGTAGAAGTATTGAAGATGAATTATTCACACACGAATTAGTTCACGTCACACAAAAACACTCTTTAGATATTTTATTTATTGAATTATTGAAAGTCATATTTTGGTTTAACCCAATTTTTATATTCTATAAAAAAGCCATTCAGCTCAATCACGAATTTCTTGCCGATGATGCGATTGTGAAAACCTATAATAATGTTCTTTTTTATCAAAATTTACTTTTACAAAAGGTAAACGGCAATCAAACGATTTACTTAGCCAGTAATTTGAATTATTTAGTGACTAAAAAACGATTAATTATGATGACAAAAAGCACATCGCAAAAAATAGCACTGTTAAAAAAAGCAGCTATTATTCCAATTCTTGCGGGATTAATCTACTTTTTCTGTATTGAAGTTGTGGCACAACAAAAGGTAATCAATACCAATTCAAAAAGTAACAGCTCTGAATTAACTGACAAAGATAAAATTAGAGATAGTTATTATTCTAATGTTAGAATATGTCTTAAAGACAAGAGAACCAACATTTCTATTAATAAAATGTATGAAGATTTATCTCTTGAAGAAAAAAGAAAATATTTAAGTTGGGTTCCAGATATGATTATTGAAAAGGAAGTTCCTCAACCATTATTTGAAAAAATGAAAGTCAAAAATATGGCAGTTTGGATTAATGGAAAAGTTAGAACCAAAGAAGAAATAATAAAATATAAACGAACAGATTTCAGTTATTACACTTATAGTTTTATTCATAAAAACGCAAGATCAAAACGTTTTCCTCAAGAATTTCAATATTCGCTTTATACAAAAAAGTATTTTAATGAAAATTTAAAAAATAGTCATTTGCATTTTAGCAACGACACTATAAAAATGGTGATTTATGAATCAAAAAAAAATTGGAAAAAAGTTTCTCAAATACTTAGTCCTAAAAATGTAGTTGATACAATTGTTTGGTATAAAAAAGGGAAAGATGGGTATAATTTATATATAGATGAAAACAAAAATAACAAAACGATTGTAATTGACGCAGGACACGGGGGTATAGATCATGGTGCCTCAAAAGATGGTTTAACAGAGAAATCGTTGACAGAGATTATTTCTAATAAAATTCAAAACATGAATCAGAATAGTGATGTTAAAATTCATTTTACAAGAACCAACGATTCATTTATTGATTTAATTGAAAGAGCTAGAATTGTAAATTCATATCAACCGGATTTAGCTATTTCTTTACATTTTAATTTTAATAAAAATATTGAAACAAACGGTTTTGAGATTTATGTTTCTGATAATTCTCCTACT
>JBIPNF010000206.1:0-4447 GCA_044373885.1 Flavobacterium sp.
TTGGGGGAATGAAAAATGATTTATTTGATACTACTATTTTTTCCTATAAAATAGGGGCTAAATATTATATTGGTAGTCAATTTCCTGTTCAAGTTGATTATTCTGGAGCTTCTATAAAAGATTTTGACGAAAATCCTTCTTATTTAGGAATTCAAGCTGGCTATGCTTGGTTTTTAGGCTCTAATGTAAGTGTCGAACCTGGAGTTAGATACAATCTAACTTTAAATGATAATTATACGGATAAGAGTACTTTTCAAGTTAATATTGGATTTGCTTTGCACTTTTAATTATTTTGTTTGTTTAAATTAATTAACCTCCATATTTTGGAGGTTTTTTATGTAAATAGTTTTCCTTTGTATTTATGAATTGGAAGTCTTACGTAAAAAGTTATCAATCGTATTTGCGAATTGAAAGGGGTTTGTCAAAAAACACAATTGACAATTATACTTTTGATATAGAGCGTTTGTGTCTTTTTTTAGAAGAAAATTCAATTTCTGTTTCACCACTGAATATAAACGAAGAAACAATACAGCTTTTTATTTACAGTGTTGCAAAAGAAGTAAATGCCCGTTCCCAAGCCAGAATTATTTCTGGTTTAAAAAGTTTTTTCACCTATATGTTATTTGAAGATTATCGATCTGACAATCCATTAGAATTAATAGAAACCCCAAGAATTGGCAGAAAACTTCCCGATACTTTATCTGTAATTGATATTGACCGATTAATAGCAGCTATTGACTTGACTTCCAATGAAGGGGAGCGTAATCGAGCTATTTTAGAAACGCTTTACGGATGTGGACTTCGTGTTTCGGAATTGGTATCCTTGAAAATTTCGGATTTGTTTTTTGATGATGGGTTTATAAAAATTACGGGAAAAGGAAATAAACAACGCTTTGTTCCAATTGGTTCCATTACCCAAAATTACATTGAAATATATAAAAATGTTGTTCGTACTCATGTCAACATTCAAAAAGGGCACGAAGATACTTTGTTTCTGAATAGGAGAGGACGCCAATTGACTCGTGCAATGATATTCACAATTATTAAAGATTTGGCCGTGAAAATCGATTTGAATAAAGTAATAAGTCCACATACATTCCGTCATTCTTTTGCTACCCATTTATTAGAAAACGGTGCCGATTTACGCTCTATTCAATTGATGTTGGGACACGAATCCATTACTACTACTGAAATATACGTGCATCTTGATAGAAAGCATTTATCAGAAATCATGAATTCTTTTCATCCTAGGAAATGATTTATTAAGGGTTTATTTGGTTATTCGTTGATTTGGTTATTTTGGAATCTAAGAAGTCTAAAAATCTAAGTTGTCTATTTTGCGTGAGGGGGTGAAGTGAAAAGCCCACAGCGAAGTGTAGCGTTAGCGAAACTTGGCGAGGACTTGTAGCGGAACACCCGACCGAGTTTAGTACAGATTTCCTCGTTTCTCAAAATGTTCTAAACGAGGGCACGCCCAAAAAACTTACTAAAAATAGGTGGATTTAAAAATAATTCATAAAAAAAAGACTTGCCAATTAGCAAGTCTTATATTTTTCAACTCCATCAATTCCTTCCCTTTGGGAAGGCTAGGATGGGATTTTATTTCGCAATATTAACCGCTCTAGTTTCTCTAATTACAGTAACTTTCACTTGACCTGGATAGGTCATTTCAGTTTGAATTTTTTGTGAAATTTCAAATGATAATGAAGCGGCATTATCATCAGAAACTTTTTCGCTTTCTACAATAACACGTAATTCTCTACCAGCTTGGATTGCATAAGCGTTTTTTACACCAGTAAATCCGTAGGCTACTTCTTCTAAATCTTTCAAACGTTGAATGTAAGAATCCAAAACTTGTCTTCTTGCTCCAGGACGCGCACCAGAAATAGCATCACAAACTTGGATAATTGGCGACAATAATGATTTCATTTCGATTTCGTCGTGGTGGGCTCCAATTGCGTTGCAAACTTCTTCTTTTTCACCGTATTTTTCCGCCCATTGCATTCCTAATAAGGCGTGAGGTAAATCACTTTCTGCATCTGGAACTTTACCAATATCGTGTAATAATCCAGCTCTTTTTGCTAATTTTACATTCAATCCTAATTCAGCTGCCATAATTCCACAAAGTTTGGAAACTTCACGGGAGTGTTGCAATAAATTTTGCCCATATGACGAACGGTATTTCATTCTACCGACCACTTTTATCAATTCAGGGTGTAATCCGTGAATTCCTAAATCGATTACGGTTCGTTTTCCAACTTCTATAATTTCATCGTCAATTTGTTTGGCAGTTTTAGCTACCACTTCTTCAATTCTCGCTGGGTGAATTCTTCCGTCGGTTACTAATTTGTGAAGTGCTAAACGTGCAATTTCTCTTCTTACAGGATCAAAACAAGATAAAATAATTGCTTCAGGAGTATCGTCTACAATGATTTCCACACCAGTTGCAGCTTCTAAAGCTCTAATGTTCCTTCCTTCGCGACCAATAATTCTACCTTTTACATCGTCAGATTCAATATTGAAAACAGAAACGCAATTTTCTACTGCTTCTTCTGTTCCAACGCGTTGAATTGTATTGATAATAATTTTCTTAGCTTCTTGTTGCGCAGTTAATTTTGCTTCTTCAATAGTGTCTTGAATGTGCGACATCGCTTTGGTCTTGGCTTCAGCTTTCAATCCTTCAATTAATTGATCTCTTGCATCTTCAGCTGATAATCCTGAAATCACTTCCAATTGATTCAACTGACTCTTGTGCATTTTTTCAACTTCTTGTTGCTTTTTATCAAGAATTTCAATTTTAGAATTGTATTCTAGTGTTTTCGCCTCAAAATCATCGTTCACTTTTTTGGCTTTTGCCAATTCGTTTGAGATTTGAGATTCTTTATCACGAACTCTTTTTTCTACTTCTGCTACTTTCCTGTCACGAGCAAGAATTACTTCTTCATGTTCTGATTTTAGCTCAATAAATTTCTCTTTTGCTTGAAGAATTTTATCTTTTTTGATGTTTTCACCTTCAAGATTCGCATCTTTTAAAATGGATGCGGCTTCTTTTTTAGCATTTTGAACTAAATTAGAAACGTTGCTTTTTTCCATCATTTTTGCAACGATAAAACCACCTGCAATTCCAGCTATTCCTGAAATAATTATAATTAATGTACTGTCCATATTTGTTAAAAATTTATATATAAAAAAAGCCTACATTAGATCGCTTGAATAAACTCGGAAATACAAGTTTTGAGCTAACTCATTGTTCAAGATTCCTAGTCAAAGCAAGGCATTCTATAGTAATGAAGATTCGCTCATTCTAAATTGTTAGTGTTGAGTTTACCAAATAGGAACTAATGTAGGCAGTATCTTAGTTATTGTAAAGAACGTGTTTATTTATCGAGATATTTTGCTAATAAATCATTAATTTTATTCAGTCTTTCGTTAGTTTCAACATTATCGATAGACTTGTCAATTTGCTTTTGTTCTAATTGAGAAGCAAATTGCAAGGCACACATTGCCAAGACATCTTGCTTATCACGAACCGCATAATTTTCTTCAAACTGCTTAATCATAATATCAATTTTCTTGGAAGCACTTCTCAATCCTTCCTCTTGTGACATATCTACCGTTAACGGATAAACTCTGTCTGCAATTGATAATTTAATTTTAAGCTTTTCATCCATAATTTTTACTAATCAGATAACTGTGCAATACAGTAATCAATTTCACGAATTAATGAATTTATTTTTAGCTTTGTATCTCTTTTATTTTCATCACTGCCAAGCAACGAATTCGCCATTTTAAGTGAATTATATTGTGTTTTTAACACTTCAATCGCATCAGATTGTTTTTTTATAATTGTTGCAGACTCGTTTAATTCGCCCTTTAAAATATGGTTGTTTTGCTCTAAAGTATCTATTTTACTAAAGAGTTTCCCTATTCTACCTTCAAGAGTATCAACTATTTCTGCAATTTCACTCATTATGAAACTAAATCATTACTTAATTTACAAAGTTAATATTCCTATTTAATTAAAGTGCTTTTTTCTAAAAAATTTTACAATTAACAGAATAATAGTTTATAATATTTTGAAATTAAGTTGATTATACTTACATTTAAGTTAGATTTTTATCTTTTTTTGTTTAAATTAGCAGAAACCTTTCAAATGAAATTTTCTTTTTTATTACTAGTATACGCCTCCATTTTTTCTCAAAGTCAGTATCCAAAAGATTATTTTGGAGCTCCATTGGATATTCCCACGCAACTTTCGGGAAATTTCGGTGAATTAAGACCCAATCATTTCCATGCAGGTTTTGATTTTAAAACACAAAAAAAAGAAGGTTTGAACGTTTTTGCTTCGGCGGATGGTTACGTTTCAAGAATTAAAATCTCTACTTTTGGCTATGGAAAAGCGATTTACATTACGCATCCAAATGGATTCACGACTGTTTATGGGCAT
>JBIPNF010000207.1:0-4420 GCA_044373885.1 Flavobacterium sp.
CTGATGCTTTTTCACAACAGTGGAATCCTGCAAAATATGCCTTTTCATTAGAGAAACAAGGGTTCTCTATGAGTTATACACCGTACCTCACCGCATTAGTAAATGATATTTCTTTAGGACAATTAACCTATTTTAATAGAATTAATGAAAGAAGTGCCTTTGCGGGAAGTATTCGCTATTTTAGCTTAGGAGAAATTGAATTACGCCAAAACATAGATGATGTAGCAAATGTTGTAAAACCAAATGAATTTTCATTGGATGGTTCTTATGCATTGAAATTGAGTGATAAATTTTCAATGTCAGTTGCGGGACGATTTATTAGTTCGAATTTAAAAATTCAAGATGCGTTCAATGATACCCGTGCAGCAAAATCATTTGCTTTTGATGTTTCTGGATTTTTTCAATCCGAACAAACGGCCTTTAATGATTTTGACGGGCGCTACAGAATTGGTTTCAACTTTCAAAATTTAGGACCAAAAATCAGTTATGATTCAACCGTTTCTAATGAAATAAATGCTAACTTTTTACCTGCGCAAATGAGACTAGGAGGTAGTTTTGATTTTATTTTTGATGACTATAACAAAATTACAACGAGTTTAGAATTCAATAAATTACTTGTTCCAACTCCTCAAGATTCCGATTTGAATGGAGATGGGACTATCACAAATGCTGAAATAACTGAAAATAATGCGAATTACAAAAAAATCGGTTGGGTTTCAGGAATATTCAAATCCTTTGGTGATGCACCTGGGGGTTTCAGTGAAGAATTAAAAGAAATTACTTATTCTGCAGCTGCCGAATATTTGTATCAAGATTCCTTTGCCATGCGATTAGGATATTTTCATGAAAGTCCAATGAAAGGGGCTAGGAAATTTTTCTCTTTGGGAGCCGGTTTCAAATACAATGTCGTAAATATAGATGTATCCTATTTGTTCTCGGCTTCAAAAGTTCAAAATCCACTAGAAAATACGCTTCGATTTTCTCTCACATTCAATTTTGGAGAAAAATATGAAGAACTATAAATTAAAATAATTATTACTAAACAATCCAAATTTCTCCCGAAGCGTCGGGATTGAAATTTGGATTTTTTTTCCCTAATTAAATATGAAAGAAATTACAATTACAACCAAATTTACCGCTTACGATAGTGTATCCGAATTGCCTTCTGACATGCAATCGTTAATGGAACAAGCCATAGAAATCAGAAAAAAAGCCTATGCTCCCTATTCGCACTTTCGTGTTGGCGCTGCTATTCTTTTAGATAACGGAAAAATAGTTTTGGGTTCCAATCAAGAAAACGCAGCTTATCCATCTGGACTTTGTGCCGAACGAGTGGCTATTTTTTCTGCGGGTGCTTTATATCCTGAAGCTAAAATTGTTACCATGGCTATAAGCGCAACTTCTGATACCAATCCTACATTGAGCCCAATTCCACCTTGCGGAGCTTGCCGCCAATCTATTTCGGAATATGAAATCAAACAAGAAGTACCAATAGAAATTTATTTTATGGGTGAATCTGGAAGTGTTTATAAATCGGATTCTTTGAAAAATTTATTACCACTGATGTTTGATAAAAAATTATTGTAAAACAAAAAACCTATCACAACAATTTATAGTAATTGAAAATAAAATTACATTTTCTATAATTATTAAGTCATAATTGAAGAATATAATAGCAAAAACTCTTTTTTAGTTACTATTAATCAAGGAGTACTAAATTATAAAATAAAAATACTATTAAATTTTACTTCTTAGTAGGAATGTATTATTTTTGCACTTCGCAAATTTATATTAAGATATTATTTTGCGCCATCGCAACATTAAAAAGACACTAAAACCATTTAGTCAAATGAAAGAAGTTACAAAAGAAGTTTATTTAAAGTGGTATGAGGACATGCTACTTTGGAGAAAATTTGAAGATAAATTAGCAGCGCTTTACATTCAGCAAAAAGTTAGAGGTTTCCTACATTTATATAATGGTCAAGAAGCTGTTTTGGCCGGTGCATTGCACGCTATGGACTTGACAAAAGACAAAATGATTACTGCTTATAGAAATCACGTTCAGCCTATTGGTATGGGTGTTGATCCTAAAAAAATTATGGCAGAATTGTTAGGAAAAGCTACTGGTACTTCTAAAGGAATGGGTGGTTCCATGCACATTTTTTCTAAAGAACACCGTTTTTATGGTGGTCACGGAATTGTTGGAGCTCAAATTCCTGTTGGTGCTGGACTTGCTTTTGCAGATAAATATTTTGAAACAGGCGGTGTGACCATGACCTATTTTGGAGATGGAGCGGCACGTCAAGGTTCACTTCACGAAGCTTTTAATATGGCAATGTTATGGAAACTTCCAGTGGTATTTATTGTGGAAAACAATGGATACGCAATGGGAACTTCTGTAGAAAGAACGGCCAATCACACTGATATTTGGAAACTTGGTTTGGGTTATGAAATGCCTTGCGGACCAGTTGATGGAATGAATCCTGTGAAAGTTGCCGAAGCAATGCACGAAGCAATTGAAAGAGCACGTCGTGGTGATGGCCCTACATTTTTAGAAATGAAAACCTACCGCTACAGAGGACATTCTATGTCGGATGCACAATTGTACCGCACAAAAGAAGAAGTTGACGAATACAGAAAAATAGATCCAATTACACAAGTTCTGGATGTAATCATGGATCAAAAATATGCTACGGCAGAAGAAATTGAAGCAATTGACGAAAAAGTAAAAGATTTAGTAGAAGAATGCGTAGCATTTGCAGAAGCGTCTCCTTTTCCAGAAGTACAACAATTATATGATGTAGTATACGAACAAGAAAATTATCCATTTATCCCTCATAAACTTTAATCGATATGGCAACAGTAGTAACAATGCCGCGTTTGAGCGATACAATGACAGAAGGAACCGTAGCGTCTTGGCTTAAAAAAGTAGGCGATAAAGTTTCCGAAGGCGATATTCTTGCAGAAATTGAAACTGATAAAGCTACCATGGAATTTGAATCTTTCAATTCTGGTACGCTATTATATATTGGAATTAAAGAAGGCGAATCGGCTCCTTGTGATTCATTATTAGCAATTATTGGAAAAGAGGGGGAAGACATTTCTTCTTTGTTGAATTCATCTGCTCCAAAAACCGAAACAGTAGCTGAAGAAGCAGTTACTCCAGTAGCGCCTGTTGCTGCGTCGGCAACTTTACCAAAAGGGGTTGTAGTAGTAACTATGCCTCGCTTGAGCGACACCATGACTGATGGAACTGTGGCGACATGGTTGAAAAAAGTAGGTGATAAAGTTTCTGAAGGCGATATTCTTGCAGAAATTGAAACAGACAAAGCCACAATGGAATTTGAATCTTTCAATGCAGGTACATTATTATATATTGGAATCCCAGAAGGTGGAACAGCTCCGTGCGATTCTTTATTAGCTATTATTGGTCCTGAAGGAACTGATATTACTGGAATTGCAGAGAACTTTAAATCGGGTGCAAGCACAGCAGTTGTTGAAACCGTTACTGAAAATGTTACTGAAACACCAACAAATAATGAACAACCAGCAGCAACTACTTCAAACGAAAGAGTTTTTGTTTCTCCACTAGCTAAAAAAATTGCTGAAGAAAAAGGAATCAATCTATCGCAAGTTAGTGGTTCTGGAGAGAATGGTCGTATCATAAAAAGTGACGTTGAGAATTTTGTACCAAGTGCAACTACTCAAAGTTCACAACCTAATACAGTTGCTCAACCACAAGTTGAAGTTGCAGCCGCTAAGCCATTTGCAGCAGCAGGAGAAAAACTTACAGAAGAAATCAAGAACTCTCAAATGCGCAAAATCATTGCAAAACGTTTGGCAGAATCTTTATTTACAGCGCCACATTACAACCTTGTGATTGAGGTTACAATGGACGAAGCAATGAAATCAAGAGCAATTATCAATAGCGTTCCTGATACTAAAGTATCTTTCAACGATATGGTGATAAAAGCAAGCGCAATGGCATTGAAAAAACATCCAAAAATAAATTCTCAATGGAGAGAAGATTCAATTCTTATCAACTATCATGTGAATATTGGAGTTGCGGTTGCTGTTGAAGATGGATTAGTTGTTCCTGTATTGCCTTTTACAGACGCTATGAGTTTATCTCAAATTGGCGGAAATGTTAGAGATCTTGCAGGAAGAGCAAAAAGCAAAAAATTATTACCTTCAGAAATGGAAGGAAGTACGTTTACTATTTCTAATCTTGGAATGTTTGGAATTACAGAATTCAATTCAATTATCAACCAACCAAATTCTGCAATTTTATCAGTTGGTGCAATTGTAGAAAAACCAGTGGTTAAAAATGGTCAAATTGTTGTTGGAAACACGATGATGCTATCCTTGGCTTGCGACCACCGAACTATTGATGGCGCCACTGGAGCACAATTCTTACAAA
>JBIPNF010000038.1:0-14860 GCA_044373885.1 Flavobacterium sp.
TAAAAAACATGCAAATTTACAAAAATTTATGCAGTTTATAACTAAAATCTTAAGTTTGCACAATATTTCAACAAAACAACATGCTCATTTTCGACAGACAAGTAGCTTTAATAGAGCATTTAAAACAAATTTCAGATTCAAAAACTATTATTGGTTTTGTTCCAACAATGGGCGCATTACACCAAGGTCATTTGTCTTTAATTGAAAATTCCTTAAAAAATAATTCCATAACAATTGTAAGTATTTTCGTAAATCCAACACAATTTAACAATCCGGAAGATTTAGAAAAATACCCGAGAACATTAGAAAGCGATTTGCAAAAATTGAAATCCGTAAGCGAGTCATTAATTATATATGCTCCAAATGTAGAGGATGTTTATGACGGAAAAACCGTTTCAAGTCAATTTGATTTTGATGGTTTGGAAAATCAGATGGAAGGAAAGTTTCGACCAGGACATTTTGATGGCGTTGGAACCATTGTAAAAAGACTATTTGAAATTGTAAAACCTGCCAACGCCTACTTTGGAGAAAAAGATTTTCAGCAATTGCAAATCATAAAAAAATTAGTAGAAAAATATACCCTTCCTATAAATATAGTGAGTTGCCCTATTTTCAGAGAAAACAATGGTCTCGCTATGAGCTCTCGCAACGAAAGGCTTTCGCCAAATCAAAGAGAATCCGCAACAATAATTTACAAAACATTATTGGAAGTAAAATCAAAATTTAATTCGGAATCCATAGCGAAAATTAAAAAATGGGTCGAACACGTTTTTGAAAATCAAATCGATTTCAAATTAGATTATTTTGAAATTGCTGAAGAAGCCACTTTAATACCAAGTGAAAAAATAATCTCTTCAAAAAAATACAGGGCTTTCATTGCGGTTTTTGTTAACAATATAAGATTGATAGATACTGTTTCATTAAATTAATTATCTTTGCAAAATGCAAATTCAAGTAGTAAAATCTAAAATACACCGGGTTAAAGTAACTGGCGCCGATTTAAATTATATCGGAAGTATCACTATTGACGAAGCTTTAATGGAAGCTTCAAATATTATTGAAGGCGAAAAAGTTTCAATCGTCAATATCAATAATGGCGAACGCTTAGAAACATACGCTATCAAAGGCAACCGAAATACTGGCGAAATTACACTCAACGGCCCAGCAGCTAGGAAAGTTCAAAAAGACGATATTATCATAATTATTTCTTACGGAATTATGGATTTTGAAGAAGCTAAATCATTCAAACCATCCTTGGTTTTCCCAAATGAAAATGACAATTCATTAACCTAATTTTGAAAAGGCAAATTAGCAAATGGTTGTCCATTTTACTCCCACTTTTTTTAGGCGTCTTTTTAATTATATATTCCTATAATAAATTCTCAGAAGAAGAAATTTTAGAAATAAAAAGCCAATTTGTAAATGCCAATTACAATTACATTTATTTTGCAATATTCATTGCTTTTTTAGGAAGTGCGTCGCGTGCGTATCGTTGGAAATACGTACTAGATCATATGGGGTATAAAACTACTTTCTCCAATAATTTTATGGCGGTTTCTATAGGATACTTAATGAATTTAACAGTACCAAGATCTGGGGAAATTTCAAGGGCTTTGGTGCTTAAAAAATATAATAACGTGCCATTTGACAAAGGGTTTGGATCAATAATTGCAGAACGTATAATTGATATGATTATACTTTTAGGCTTTATAATTGTTGCCTTTTTTGTTCAATTTGATATCGTAAAAACGTTTGTGCTAGATAAAATACCACTTCAAAAAATAATGCTGCTATTCGTTTTTGGACTTGCCCTTTTTATTGCTTTTATTCTACTTTATTTTTATTCAAACGCAAAATTTATAATCCAGTTTAAATTAAAAATTGCCGGATTAAAAGAAGGGCTTTTAAGTATCGTTCACATGAAAAAAAAATGGTCCTATTTAGGGCACACCCTTTTCATTTGGTTTTCTTATATTTTTATGTTTTTCATCGGAATTTTTGTAATTCCTGAAACCAATACACTTTCATTAGGAGCCGTATTAACATCTTTTGTTGTTGGAAGTATTGCAATTGCTTTCACAAATAGCGGATTTGGTTCTTACCCGTTTCTAATTGCTAAAATCCTTCTTTTTTACAATATTTCTGAAACTGCTGGAAATGCTTTCGGATGGATAGTTTGGACTTCTCAAATGCTATTACTAGTCTTTTTAGGCGCCTTTTCATTTTTACTTTTACCAATTTTGAATAGACGCAAATAAATTATTATATTGCTACCTCTTTTAATGACAATAAAATACTGATTAAACCAAGCAAACAATGAAACATCTATTTTTAGTAATTCTTTTTTCGATTTCTTTTCAATCCTATTCTCAAAAAATTACAGACACGATTGTTTCTCAAAAGCTCAAAGAAGATCGAGAATTTACCGTATCGTTACCAGAATCGTATGCTAAAAATAAAACTAAGAAATATCCCGTTCTTATTTTGCTAGATGGCGATTATCTTCTAGAACCTTTTCAAGGAGCACTGAATTATGGTGCCTATTGGGATGATTTACCCGAAGTAATTATCGTTGGAATTACACAAAACAAAAAAGGCGAGCGCTATTCAGATTGTACTTTTGATTCGGAAACAGGTTTGCCAGAAGGAAAAGGGGAACGTTTTTTTGAATTTATTGGTCAGGAACTGCTCGTTTATATCGAAAAAACATATCGAATTGCGCCTTTTAAAATAATCGCTGGACACGATATTACCGCTGGATTTTTAAATTATTATTTATACAAAGACCAACCGTTATTTAATGCCTATATTTCATTAAGCCCTGAATTACCGACACAAATGGAAGAAATAATTCCGCAACGGTTATTGACTTTAAACCAACCCATTTTTTACTATCAAGCAACTGCAGATGGTGATATGAAAAAGGCCCAAGAACGAATTATAAAGTTGGATAGCGCTGTTGCAAACATAAAAAAACCAAATCTAAATTACCTTTTTGATAGTTTTAAAGGCGCCTCTCATTATTCACTCGTTTTGCACGCAATTCCAAGTGCTTTGTATCAATTTTTTGGAATATACCAACCCATTTCAGTCAATGAATATAATGAGAAAATTGCAATACTTCCTTCTGGATATGTGAAATATCTTGAAAACAAATACGAAATCATAGAAAAATCATTTGCAATAAAAACTGCAATTCGTGTCAATGATTTTAAGGCAATTGAAGCTGCAATTTTAAAAAACAAAGCCTACAATGAGTTAGAAGAATTGTCTAATTTAGCTCGGAAAAATTACCCAGAAAGTATGCTTGCAGATTTTGAATTGGGATTTATGTATGAAAAAAATGGGGATTATAAAAAAGCCATAAAGTATTTTCAATCGGCTTATCAGAAAGATGAAATCGGTGATTTAACAAAAAATATGATGCTTGATAAAATAGATGATTTAAAAAAGGGTTTTACTAAAAATGGCAAGGAAATTAAAGCTGAAACCCCAACTCAAGAATCGACTTCCGAAGCATTTCAAGAAGAAAAAAAACCATAATATGGCCAAAGTAAAAACCTCCTTTTTTTGTCAAAGTTGTGGCACACAATATTCAAAGTGGCAAGGGCAATGCAACGCCTGCAAGGAATGGAATACTATTGTAGAAGAAATTATCCAAAAGGAAGAAAAAGTTTCATGGAAACCCACAACTTCAGAAGTTAAAAAAGTCTCCAAACCTCTAAAAATTAAGGAAATTGATTCTACTCTCGAAATCCGAATGGATACTTGTGACGGTGAATTAAATCGGGTGCTTGGTGGCGGAATTGTTCCTGGTTCTTTAATACTTTTAGGCGGCGAACCTGGAATTGGAAAAAGTACTTTGTTGCTTCAAATTTCATTGAAATTACCCTATAAAACGCTTTATGTTTCGGGCGAAGAAAGCCAGAAGCAAATAAAAATGCGTGCTGAAAGAATTACACCTAACGGAGATAATTGTTACATCCTAACAGAAACAAAAACGCAAAATATTTTCCGGCAAATTGAAGAAATTCAACCCGAAATAGTAATCATCGATTCCATTCAAACCCTACACACCGATTATATAGAATCTGCAGCGGGAAGCATTTCTCAAATCCGAGAAACTACCGCCGAACTTATAAAATTTGCCAAAGAAACCAATGTTCCCGTAATATTAATTGGACACATTACCAAAGATGGAAATATCGCCGGACCAAAAATTTTGGAACACATGGTGGATACTGTTTTGCAATTTGAAGGCGACAGAAATCACGTGTATCGAATTTTGCGTTCCTTAAAAAACCGATTTGGTTCTACCGCCGAAATCGGAATTTATGAAATGCAAGGCACAGGATTGCGCGAAGTTGCCAATCCATCCGAAATATTGATTTCCCATAACGATGCTACACTTTCTGGAACTGCAATTGCTTCTACTTTGGAAGGCATGCGACCGTTGATGATTGAAATTCAAGCACTTGTTAGTAGTGCTGTTTATGGAACGCCACAACGAAGTACAACAGGTTACAACGCGAAAAGGCTGAATATGATTTTGGCAGTTCTTGAAAAAAGAGCAGGATTTCATTTGGGTTCCAAAGACGTTTTTCTGAATGTGACGGGTGGACTTTCTGTAGACGATCCCGCAATAGATTTGGCAGTTGTTGCCGCTATTTTATCCTCAAATGAAGACATCGCCATTGGAAAAGATTTTTGTTTTGCCGGTGAAGTAGGACTTTCAGGAGAAATACGCCCAGTAAACCGAATCGAACAACGCATCCAAGAAGCTGAAAAATTAGGATTCTCAACTATTTTTGTTTCTAAATACAATAAAATTGCCATGAAAAATACGTTCATCAACATTAGAATGGTGGCGAAAATTGAAGATATTGTAAGCGAATTATTCGGATAAACCAATGCGAACCAAAAAACAAAAAGCCCTCCTTTTTTTAAAATTCCTTGCCGCATTTATTACGCTAAGTATTATTTTGCTATTTGTTTTTCGGGAAGCGCTTTTGCAAAAAGCCATCGCAAAAATTGAAAATAAATTAGAAACGGAATACCAAACCAAATTAACCATCAAAAAAGCACAATTTGATGGCCTTTCAGAAATCGAATTGGATAAGGTAAATCTGGTCCCCAATGAAGCCGACACGCTTTTATCAGTAGAAAAAATCAAAACCAAAATCAATCTTCTAAAACTGATTATTGGAACCGTGCAATTGGAAGGATTGGAAATGAACAATGGCTTTGTACAATTGGTAAAAAATAAAAACGGACGCAATTTTGATGCTTTCATAAAACACAATAAATCCGAAACTGCCACTTCTGAAAACCGAAATTATGCCAAAACCGCGTACCGTTTACTTTCAAAAATTTTGAATTTAGTTCCCACCGAAATGCATCTTGAAAATTTGTCTTTTCGAATGGACGACATGGGACGAAAAGTGACTTTTGAAATGAAACAATTACAGCTAAAGGATGAAGTTTTAGCCACTACAATCACTGTAAGCACAACTACTTTTAATCAGAATTGGTACATCAAAGGAGTTGCCAATCCAAGAGATAAAACAGCCGATTTGAAGTTCTTCAATGGCGATAATTCCAAAATAAAAGTACCTTATATCGACGAACGATTTGGTCTTTTTTCTAGTTTTGATAGCATTCACCTGAACATTGCAAAAATCGAAATGGAAAGCGGCGAATTGCACATTGATGGTTTCACTTCCATTGTGAATTTAACGGTCAATCATCCAAAAATAGCCACAAAAGATGTTGTTATAAAACAAGCTCGTTTTGATTATCATTTGCTTTTTGGTGAACATTTTATGGCAATTGACAGCAGTTCAACCCTGCAAATGAACAAGATCAAAATTCAGCCTTTTGCGGAATACAATACCGAAGAAGACACGGTTTATAAACTCCGAATTGCCATTCCAAAAATGAAAGCGCAGCAATTCATCACGTCTTTGCCACAAGGATTATTCTCGAATTTTGAAGGCATGGAAACCGGAGGGAATTTCGATTATAAATTGGATTATAAATTCGTAAAAAACAAACCCAACCAATTAGTTTTTGAAAGCAAATTGACCAAAGAAAATCTTAAAATTATCAAATACGGCGAGGCCAATTTATCAAAATTAAATTCCGAATTCACTTATCGAGCGATAGACAAAGGTGTTTTGCAACGCCCAATTGTTGTGGGAAGTTCCAACCCCAATTTCACGTCATTAAATCAAATTTCACCCTATTTACAAAAGTGTGTTTTAACTTCCGAAGACCCTTCGTTTTTCTCCCATCGGGGTTTTATAAATGATGCGTTCAAGCAATCAATATTGAAAAATATTCGCACCAAAAAATTCTCTCGTGGCGCAAGTACCATAAGCATGCAATTGGTAAAAAATGTTTTTTTGACCCGTGAAAAAACACTTTCCCGAAAATTAGAGGAAATTTTATTGGTTTACATATTAGAAAACAATCGGATTGCCAGCAAAGAACGCATGCTCGAAGTCTATTTTAACGTGATTGAATGGGGGCCAAATGTATACGGAATCGGGGAAGCAGCCGGCTTCTATTTCAATAAAACACCCGCGACTTTAAACCTAAAAGAATGTTTATTCTTGGCGTCAATTGTTCCAAAACCCAAAAAATTCATGTACGGATTTGATAGTGAAGGGTTTTTGAAAGCAATTGAAAATAAAAAGCAGCAATTTATTAGCAATTTGATGCTCCGCCGTGGCCTTATTTCGCCCGAAGATACGATTGGTCAAAAACTTCCCATCTCAATTTCGGGAAATGCCCGTACTTTTTTGAAGTTCAAAGTGCAGGATTCGATTCCTAGAGATTCCACCGTAATAGAAGAATTTTAGGTTTTTACGCTATTTTGTTTTGAGTTGCTCTAGAACATAATGTTAACTCTGATCGAATCAGGTGGTAAAAAAAAGAATTGCTAACTGCTAAAAACCTTTTTGACTTTACTTTTACCTGTAATTGCTGTTAAAATATTCGCTAGTAATGTTAAAGGTCTATTTATGTAAATTGTTTTTTTTGTAATTTTACAACTTATTAAAAAAAAATGAAAATATTTACTTCAATATTAGTTGTTTTAGCGCTGGCCCTAATTGTTTTTAATATCACATTGCTTGATTTTAGTCATCTTTTTGACGCCAAAAATTCTGTTGCCCTTATCGGAATAGTATCCTCCATTTGCGCTGTATTAATTCTTTTGATTTTCAAAATATCAAAAAGAATTGAAGAACGAAACAAATAATTCAGCAATGTTTAATTCGCTAATTATTGGTGGTGGAGTATCGGGAATGTCTTGCGCACTTGTTTTGGGTTCCGCTCACAAGAAACCATTTATGACCGATAAAAAAATCGGAATTATTACACATCAAAAAACATCTTCACTTCAAGAAGCTATATTTAATAATGCATACGGAATTGCGCCAGGAACTTTAGGAACGGATTTATTGTCACAAAGCATCCAACAATTATCTGAATTATATCCGCATATTGAACAAATTGGTTTAGAAAAAGTAATCCGAATTGAAGGTAAATTTCCAGAGTTTACAGTTATTACCAATAGAAATTGCTATCAAGCAAAAACGATTGTTATTGCCATTGGCTATTCCAATACATTTGACATTGAAGGCTTGATGGAATTTGTAGCAACACATAAAAAAGCACTTCCTGAAAAACAAAGAATCCAACTCATAAATACTGATCATAAAGTTGCTGAAGGAATTTATGTTGCAGGAACTTTAGCAGGTTGGAGAAGTCAATTGTCAATTGCTGCAGGAAGTGGCGCTTCAGTGGCAACAGATATTCTGACTTTATGGAATAATGGAATTCAAACGCAAAGTCACGATAAAATCCAAAAATAACTTGGACTTATTTTAAACTTTCTACTTTTTTTATCATTGCATCTTCTTTCAGAATAATAGAATAATAAAATTGTTCGCCAAATAATTGTCTTGCAAATTCAGCCGTTAAATACCTTTTCACTAAAATTTTATCTTTATCCAATTTCAAATCCAAGCCATTTTTAGACAAATACTTTTTAAAGTTATTGAAATACAAATCAGATTTATCCATTTTTGATAGAAATTGATTGAATTTTAGCCCTTTAAATGCCATTCTGTTTTTGTCTAATTCTTCAAAAACATAATAACTCAAAGGCCCAGATTGCATCAAATAACCAACGCCTTCATCGCCGTGTTCTACTTCCAAAGGCACAAAAATATCTGGAACAATTCCGCCACCTCCATAAACCGTTTTTCCTTTTGAAGTTTTGAATTTGAGCGTGTCATCCACTTTTATACTGTCTTTTTTATACAATTCGCCGTTAATCAATCGTTTATCAAATTCTTTGAAATACTCTTCGTTTCCGTTTTTATAAGATTTTTGAATTGAGCGACCCGTTGGCGTATAATATCTCGCTATGGTCAATCGCACAGCGGAACCGTCTTCAAAGTTCATTTCCCGTTGCACCAATCCTTTACCAAAAGAACGTCTTCCAATAATAGTCCCACGATCGTTATCTTGAATAGCGCCGGCCAATATTTCACTTGCTGAAGCTGAATTTTCATTGATTAGAATAAAAATATTCCCGTTTTCAAAATTCCCATTTGCCGTAGCATATGTTTTATCAACTTTGCCTTTTTTGTTTTTTGTAAATACGATTAATTGCTTGTCTTTCAATAATTCATCAGCAATTCCCACCGCTTTTTCCATATAGCCTCCACCGTTATCACGTACGTCGATTATCAAAGATATGGCGCCTTGTTTTTTTAATTGTAGTAAGCCCTTTTTGAATTCATCATAGGTGGTTTCAGCGAAACGATTGATTTTTATATACCCTAATTTTGGATATATCATTACTGATGCGGCTACACTTTCAATGGCAACAACCTCTCGTTTTAGTTTGAATTGTAATTTCTTATTTTCGCTTTTGCGGTAAATTGTTAGCGTAACTTCAGAATCTTTTTCACCTTTTAATTTTGAAAACAGGTTGTCGCTCGTGAGTTTGCGACCAAATAATTTTTCTTTATTGGCATATAAAATTCTATCGCCAGATTTAATACCTGCTTTTTCAGAAGGACCGTCTTTGACAGGCTTAACAATGGCAACGGTATCATTTAGCATATAAAAATTAACGCCAATTCCCACAAAGTCACCCTTCATCGATTCAGCGATTTGAGTTTGCTCGCTTGGTGGAACATAAACGGAATGCGGATCTAATTTTTCTAAGATATTTGTAACTGCTAGATCAACAATCGAATCGGTATTTACCTTGTCAACATACTCATTATCAATGAAATCAATTAGTTTATTAAGCTTATTTTTATGATTATCAGAAGAAGATACATTCCCTTGAGAAGGAAAATTTAATTTAGCGCCAAGAAGAATTCCCAATGCTAAAGTTGAAAAAAATACTATTGGAAAATATTTTTGGTTGAATTTCATTTATTGTTCCAGCACTAAAATTTGTTCTACTTCAACCCCTGCTTTTATTAGAAATTGAATTCCAGAATCGTCACGATAACCATTTTGATACACTACCCTTTTTATGCCGGATTGGTGAATTAATTTGCTGCATTCTTTACAAGGTGAAAGAGTGATGTACAGCGTTGCGCCCTCGCAAGTTTGTGTAGAACGTGCCACTTTCAGGATTGCATTTGCCTCGGCGTGAAGCACAAACCACTGCGTTAAACCCTGTTCATCTTCACAACAATTTTCAAATCCTGATGGAGTTCCATTGTACCCATCGGAAATTATCATTTTATCTCGAACGATAATTGCGCCCACTTGACGGCGTTTGCAATAAGAAAGTTGTCCCCATTCAGATGCAATTCTTAGATAAGCTTTGTCGTATTTATTTAATTTTTTCTTTTCCATTTTTTTATCTAATCCAAATTTTACTCTCAATAATCATTGGCAAAACAACTCCAACCACAAATGATGCCATTACTAATGTCCAATCTCTTTTTGAAAATCTAAATAACGTTTGAACACAATAGGAAGCTATTAAAGCAACCAAAACAACAATAATTTGTGAGGCTTCAATTCCCGTTGCAAATTCCAAAAGCGGTAATAATTTATCATTTTTAGTTCCCCCAAGAATCGATTTAAAATAGGTTGCAAAACCCAATCCGTGAATAATTCCAAAAAACAAAGTGATGAAACCTATAATGCTTATGCTTTCGTTTTTTGATGATTTTCCAGCCGTGAAAAGATGAAAAAAGGCGGTTATTAATATGGTAATAGGAATCAAAAACTCAATGAGATTCGCTTTTACAACCACAACTCCATAAACCGAAAGTAGCAATGCGATCGTGTGTCCAACTGTGAAAAGGGAAATCAAGATCAAAACGCGTTTCCAATCTTTAAAAGCATAAGGAACGGTCAACGCAATTAAAAACAAAACGTGATCGTATGCGCTAATGTTCAAAACGTGGCGCATTCCTATTTCAAAATAAATCCAAAATTCCGACATAGTTAATGTGTTAAAGATTTAGTGCGTGTCAAACTTACGAATTATTTTGAAAATAGTTAAGATTGATTCCATTAAATGGCAATTAAATTAATTGGAATTTTCATTCCAATAATTTTCAAATTTTAAGAAAAATAGGGCAAAAAAGTATAAAATAAAGCTTAAATTTGAGTAACACTAAAACTTAAAATTATGTCATTTTCCGATTTATTTGATAACGAATTTAAGAGTAGAAACAAAGGTCATTTTTCTGCCATTGTGAGAGTTGCAACTGCCGATGGGGCTTTAAGTCCAGAAGAAAAATTGTTTTTGGATAAATTAGCACATAATCTTGAAATTTCCCCTGCTGAATATGAGGAAATTTTAGAAAACCCACTGAAATTTCCTATAAATCCTCCGTATTTATATACGCAAAGATTGGAGCGATTGTATGATTTATCAAAAATGGTTTTTGCGGATCATGTTTTGGGACAACGCCAAAAGAACATATTAATGAAGTTTGCAATTGCATTGGGATTTACGCCAAGTAATGCAAGTTATATTGTGGACAAAGCATTATCACTAATGGTTCAAAGCGTCGACTTGGATACCTTTATTTATGAAATGCAACACATGAACAAATAGGATTTCGGATATTATAAAAAAGGTACCATTACGAATTTAAAGTAATTCCTAATGGTAACTTTTAAACTATTTGAAATAAATTTAGTATTTACTCAATTTTGCTTTGTGCATAAATTCTTCCGCTTTGTCTACCATATTTATACTTCCGCAGAAAAAAGGAACACGTTCGTGTAATTCTGTAGGTTGAATTTCCATAATTCTACTAAAACCGTTAGAGGCTTTTCCACCCGCTTGTTCAGCTATAAATGCCATTGGGCTGCATTCGTATAACAATCGTAATTTCCCTTTTGGTGCTTTCGTACTTGTTGGATATATATAAACCCCACCTTTAATCATATTACGATGAAAATCAGAAACTAAACTTCCAATATATCTTGAAGTATAAGGTCTGTCGCCTTCTTCCGTTTGGCAATATTTAATATAATCTTTCACACCTTGCGGAAAATGAACATAATTCCCTTCATTAATAGAATAAATAGTTCCGTCTTCGGAAAATTTCATATTGGGATGTGAAAGGTAAAAAGTTCCAATTGCAGGATTCAAAGTAAACCCATTTACTCCATCGCCAGTGGTATAAACCAACATTGTTGACGTTCCGTAAATCACATATCCTGCTGCAACTTGATTAATTCCAGGTTGTAAAAAATCTTCCATTGTAACAGGAGTGCCTATTGGAGAAATTCTTCTGAAAACCGAAAAAATAGTTCCTACAGAAACATTCACATCAATATTGGAAGAACCGTCAAGCGGATCCATAAGCACGACATATTTGTTGTTATGACATTTGTCATTACCAGCAACTGTAATGAATTCATCATTTTCTTCAGATGCAATTCCACAAACAATTTCGCGGTTAATTAGCGTTTGAATAAAAATATCATTGGCATAAACATCGAGTTTTTGTTGGTCTTCGCCTTGGATATTTTGTTCTCCTGCAGCACCAACAATATCAACTAATCCCGCTTTATTCACCTTGTAATTAACAACTTTAGCAGCCAATCGAATTGAATTAATAATTCTTGATAATTCACCCGATGAATATTGAAAAGAAGTCTGATTTTCAATTATAAATTCTCCAAGTGTTCTGTTGCGTTGCTCCATTGCTATATCGTTGTAGTTAATTTTCCACAAATATCGGGTTTTTTGTGATAATGGTAAGTTTTTTCTGCGATAGTTTGTCAGATTTGTATATTTGCTCTGTAAACTGCAACTTATTTTTAAAATTTTGCTTTTTACACGTTTTAAAATAAGAATTCTATACAAATAAAATCATCCGATGAACATTAGAAAAGGCACAATTGAAGACATGTCTGCGGTTTTAGATTTAATAAGAGAGCTGGCAACTTTTGAAAAAGAACCCAATGCTGTTGTTGTCTCTGTTTCCGATTTAGAACGCGATGGCTTTGGCGAAAGCCCATTATTTCATACATTTATTGCAGAACAAAATAATGAAATTGTAGGAATGGCACTATATTATTATCGCTATTCTACTTGGAAAGGGCGCACGATTCATTTGGAAGATTTAATTGTGAAAGAGAAAATGCGTGGTTCTGGATTGGGTTTCGAACTGTATGCTGCAGTTATCGCCCAAGGCAAAAATGACGGCGTTCGAAGAATTGAATGGAATGTTTTGGATTGGAATACACCCGCAATAGAATTCTATGAAAAATCTGGGGCAAAAGTCTTTAAAGATTGGCTTGTTGCCCAAATGGATGAAAAAGGAATTGATGTTTTTTTAGAGAAAAATAAAAAATAATAATCTTAAAAAATGAGAATATTTAAATTTGGAGGTGCATCCGTAAAAGATGCTGAAGGAATCAGAAACGTGCATAACGTATTGCAAACAGTAGGATTTGAAGATGTTTTACTAGTTGTTTCTGCGATGGGAAAAACAACAAATGCACTTGAAATTGTCATCAAAAATTATTTCGACAAATCAGCAGCATTGCAATCTTCTGTCCAAGAAGTAAAAAAATACCACAATCAAATTCTTTTAGATTTATTTGAAGACGAAAAAAATGCTGTTTTCACAGATGTAAATTCGCTATTTTCTGAATTAGACCATTTTTTAAATCAAAATAAATCACCAAATTACAATTTCGTTTACGACCAAGTGGTAAGTTATGGCGAGTTGATTTCAACAACAATTATAAGTCATTATATGAGTTTTATGGGAATTAAAACCCAATGGCTCGATGTTCGAAATTTCATAAAAACAGATAATAATTACCGTGATGCAAATGTAAATTGGGATTTGACACAAAAGAATATTTCTAAAAATGTCAAGAAAAAAATATTAAATGTAACGCAAGGTTTTTTAGGTTCTGATGAAAATAATTTCACAACTACTTTAGGCCGTGAAGGTTCAGATTACACTGCTGCTATTTTTGCCTATTGCCTTAATGCCGAAAGCGTTACAATTTGGAAAGATGTTCCAGGCGTAATGAATGCCGATCCTCGTTATTTTGAAAATGCAAGTTTGTTGAATCAAATTTCGTATCGTGAAGCAATTGAATTGGCGTTTTATGGCGCTACTGTAATTCACCCAAAAACATTGCAACCTTTGCAAAAAAAAGAAATTCCGTTGTATGTAAAATCGTTTATAAACCCAACTTTGCCTGGAACATCCGTTTCCAAAGGCGCTGATTTAGAACCGCATTTGCCGTGTTTTATTGTAAAGAAAAACCAATTACTTCTTTCACTTTCCTCTATAGATTTTTCCTTTATTATGGAAGAAAATATCAGCGAAATATTTGCACTTTTGCATATTTATAAAATGAAAGTAAGCTTAATTCAGAATTCAGCGATTAGTTTTTCTGTTTGTATTGATGATAAATTCGGGAATTTTAATGAGCTGAAAACGATACTTTCTAAGAAATTCAAAATTGCATACAATGAAAATGTATCGCTTTATACGATTCGCCATTTTGATGAAAAAGCGGCACAAATGGTAGAGCAAAATAAAGATGTTTTGCTGAAGCAAGTGAGTCGCGAAACGATGCAAATTATAACTAAAGAAAATAATTAGTCAAAGTAAGCAGCCTTAAATTGTGTATCAGAAGTTTCAAAATCTTAAATCTTCACATATTTAAACTAAACACACTACTTTTGATGTCTGTGCGTTATAGTATTTATGTTGAAAAAATTATTTTATCTAATTGTATTGCTTTCAATTTCTGGACTTCAAGCCCAAGAATTGGCCTCGCCGTATAAAAACAAGAATATAATTGCTTCTCAAAAGCCCATTCAGATTGACAGTGTAAGTCTAAATTCGAGTTTTTTTAAATTAGAAAACAAAAAAGGCGAACCCATTGACACTTCTTTTTATAAGATGGATTTTCAAAAAGGAATATTAGTTTTTAAAGATAATTTCCCTATACTGAACGATACTTTAACCGTTCGATTTCTAAAATTCCCAGATTTTTTAACCAAAGAATACAGTATTTACGATAAAAGTCGGGTAGTTAGCAACGATGCAATATTGGGCGATTTATACAAAATTTCAAGAAGTCCACTCAAAAAATTTGTGCCATTTGATGGATTGAATACTTCGGGAAGTTTAACGCGTGGAATCACCATTGGAAACAACCAAAATGCGGTTGTAAATTCTGCTTTGGACATACAAATTTCAGGTAAAATTTCAGATAAGGTAACATTAAGAGCTTCTATTCAAGACAGTAATATTCCATTACAATCTGGCGGATATTCTCAAAAATTAGATGAATTTGATCAGATTTTTATCGAACT
>JBIPNF010000208.1:0-4411 GCA_044373885.1 Flavobacterium sp.
CAAAAGGTGGGCCAGGAATGCCAGAAATGTTGAAACCAACCTCTGCAATTATTGGGGCAGGATTAGGAAAAAGTGTCGCCCTAATTACTGATGGTAGATTCAGCGGTGGAACCCATGGGTTTGTTGTGGGTCACATTACCCCAGAGGCCTATGATGGTGGAACAATTGCACTTGTAAAAGACGAAGACATCATTGAAATTGACGCTGTAAACAATACAATTCACCTTGCAATATCTGATGAAGAATTAGAAAAAAGAAGGTTTTTATTCGTCACGCCTCCTTTAAAAGTAACCAATGGTGTTTTATACAAATATACCCGATTGGTAAAAGACGCATCGGAAGGTTGCGTAACTGACGAAGCTTAACAAATAATAATACGATATTTAAAAATAAAAAAATGGCTAATTCTGAAACAGCAACTGCCCCAAAGACAGTAAATTTAGAACCTAAAAAATTAACAACAACAGGAAGTTTGGCAGTTATTGATGCTTTATTATCCGAATCCGTTGATACTATATTTGGTTATCCAGGTGGCGCAATTATGCCTATTTACGATGCCCTTTATGACTTTAATGACAAACTAAATCACATATTAGTGCGTCACGAACAAGGAGCCATTCATGCAGCACAAGGATATGCAAGAGTAAGTGGAAAAACAGGAGTTGTGTTTGCAACAAGTGGTCCCGGCGCTACAAATTTAGTCACAGGTTTAGCTGATGCACAAATAGATTCCACTCCACTGGTTTGTATCACCGGGCAAGTTTTTGCTCATTTATTAGGAACCGATGCGTTTCAAGAAACCGACATCATCAATATTACGATGCCCATCACGAAATGGAATTACCAAATTACAGATGCTTCAGAAATACCTGAAATTTTAGCGAAAGCTTTTTATATCGCAAAAACTGGTCGTCCAGGTCCAGTTTTAATTGACATTACAAAAAATGCACAATTACAATTGTTTGAATATATTGGTTACAGACCTTGTATTCACGTTCGTAGTTACCGTCCTGAACCAATTGTTCGAATGGAATATATTGAAAAAGCGGCTGCTTTAATAAACAAAGCCAAAAAACCATTTGTGATTTTTGGACAAGGGGTTTTACTTGGAAATGCAGAAAACGAATTCAAAAATTTTATTGAAAAAGCGGGACTTCCTGCAGCTTGGACAATAATGGGAATGAGTGCTATGCCAACAGACCATCCACTTGGAGTTGGAATGTTAGGAATGCACGGAAATTACGGTCCAAATGTATTAACTAATGAATGTGATGTGTTAATTGCTGTTGGAATGCGATTTGACGACCGAGTGACGGGACGTTTGGATAAATATGCAAAACAGGCACAAATTATTCATTTGGATATTGACCCTGCTGAAATTGATAAAAACGTTCAAACAACAGTACCAGTTTGGGGAAATTGCAAGGAAACATTGCCGTTACTAACCGAACTATTAGATACAAAAACGCATCCTGAATGGATGAATGAATTCGAAATTAGAAAAGAAAAAGAGACTTCATTATTGATTACCAAAGAACTTAATCCAACAGAAGGCGGATTGACAATGGGGGAAGTGATGAATGTTTTGAATGAATTAACCGATGGAAATGCTGTAATTGTTACCGATGTGGGGCAACACCAAATGGTAGCTTGTCGGTATACCAAACAAAATATTTCCCGTAGCAATATTACGAGTGGCGGTTTAGGAACAATGGGATTTGCTCTTCCTGCGGCTATTGGAGCAAAATTTGGTGCGCCTGAAAGACACGTTGTTGCCATTATGGGCGATGGTGGTGCGCAAATGAACATCCAAGAATTAGGAACAATTATGCAATTTAAACCCAATGTTAAAATTCTGATTTTGAACAATAGTTATCTTGGAATGGTTCGCCAATGGCAAGAATTATTCCACGAAAAAAGATATTCCTTCACTGATATTCAAAGCCCGAATTTTGTAAAAGTAGCTAATGCTTATGGAATTGACGGAAAACAAATTTCAAAAAGGGAAGAATTAAAAGCTAGTTTGAAAGAAATGTTAGACCATCCGAGTTCGTTTTTACTAGAAGTTGCCGTACTTCACGAAGACAATGTGTTTCCAATGGTACCTCAAGGAAAAGGAGTTGCAGAAATTGTTTTAAGCAAAGAAGAAATTTAGGATTACCCAATTTTTAAGGAAATCTAAAAAACATTAAAATGAAAAAGGAATATACATTATCGGTTTACACGGAAAATCAAGTTGGTTTACTTAACAAAATCGCCATAATTTTTTCGAGAAGAAAAATCAATTTGGAGAGTTTAAATTCCTCACCAAGTGAAATTGACAAAATCTACAGATTCACAATTGTAATTATTGAAACAGAAAACGTTGTCAATAATATTGTGCGTCAATTAGAAAAAATTGTAGATGTTTTCAAAGTGTTTTCCAATACCAATGAAGAAATCGTTTGGCAACAAATGGCTTTGTATAAAGTACCTACTTCTATCATCATGAAAGAAGTAAAAGTCGAACGTTTATTGCGTGAATATGGCGCAAAAGCGGTAGTAATTCGTGAAGATTATACCGTTTTTGAAGCTACCGGACAAGAAGACGAAATCAACAAACTTCTGACCGAATTAGGAAAATATGGCTTAATCGAATTTGTACGAAGTTCAAGAATTGCAATCATAAAATCGAGTGAAGGCGTTCATAAAAAGGTTTTGGATATGGAAAAAAACGATCCGACTAAAAAACCAATTAACAACGAATTTTTGAATCATAAGAGTATGATTTTTCAAATGTAAAAATAAAAACAAACACTAACCGCTTAAAGCCTTTTGCATATAGCTTAAAGTAAAAAAAATTAAAAAATGTCAAATTATTTCAATTCACTTCCTCACCGACTTAAAGTTCAAGAATTAGGAAAATGTGATTTAATGTTAAGTAGCGAATTTTCTGATGGTGTAAACTACCTAATTGGTAAAAAAATAGTAATCATAGGTTGTGGCGCACAAGGATTGGCTCAAGGCCAAAATATGAGAGACAGCGGACTTACAGTAGCTTATGCTTTGAGAAAAGAAGCCATTGAAAGCAACCGTACTTCCTATCAAAATGCTGTTGCAAATGGTTTTGAAGTCGGAACTTTTGAAGAAATAATCCCTTCTGCGGATTTAGTTTCTAATTTGGCTCCAGACAAACAACATACTTCTGTTATCAATAAAATCATTCCTTTGATGAAAAATGGAGCTTGTTTGTCCTATTCTCACGGTTTTAATATTGTGGAAGAAGGAACGCAAATTCGTAAAGACATTACCGTGGTTATGATTGCGCCAAAATCTCCAGCTTCGGAAGTTCGTGCAGAGTATTTACGTGGTTTTGGTGTGCCAACACTAATAGCCGTTCACTCAGATAATGATCCGAACGGTGACGGTTTACAAATTGCAAAAGCCTATTGCGTGGGAACTGGCGGGCACAAAGCTGGAGTTTTACTTTCTTCATTTGTTGCAGAAGTAAAATCAGATTTAATGGGTGAACAAACCATTCTTTGTGGATTATTGCAAACGGGTTCAATATTAAGTTTCAATAAAATGGTTGAAAAAGGAATTGAAGCTTCATATGCATCAAAATTGGTTCAATACGGTTGGGAAACAATTACAGAAGCCCTGAAAATTGGTGGAATTACCAATATGATGGACCGTTTATCAAATCCTGCTAAAATTGAAGCATTTCAATTATCTGAAGAATTGAAAGACATTATGCGTCCCCTTTTTGTGAAACACATGGACGATATTTTGTCAGGAGAATTTTCTAAAACAATGATGGAAGATTGGGCTGAAGGCGATAAAAATTTATTGACTTGGAGAGCCGCTACTGGCGAAACAGATTTTGAAAAAACCGCAGCAGGAACATTAGAAATATCTGAACAAGACTATTTTGATAATGCTACTTTATTAGTTGCTTTTGTAAAATCGGGGGTTGAATTGGCCTATGAAACCATGACACTATCTGGAATCAAAAACGAATCTGCCTATTACGAATCTTTGCACGAAGCGCCGCTAATTGCAAATACGATTGCACGTAAAAAACTATACGAGATGAACCGAGTAATTTCTGATACTGCAGAATACGGTTGTTATTTGTTTGACCATGCATGCAAACCACTTTTGGCTGATTTTATGAGCAAAGTTGACACGAATTTAATCGGGAAAAACTATAATGCTTCAGCAAATGGAAGCGTTGACAATTTTGAATTGGTCAAAATAAATGCTGCTATTCGCAACCATTCTATTGAAATTTGTGGGGCAGAGCTTCGCGAAATAATGACTGCAATGAAAAAAATTGTTGAATAACAACTTTTACCATCCAATAGGATAAAAATATGAATGTATTTGACGAAGTAATGAAAGCCAAAATTCAGTTGGACGGAGTAGTTTT
>JBIPNF010000209.1:0-4372 GCA_044373885.1 Flavobacterium sp.
GTATGTAAATCAAAGAAATAATAAGCAACAACTCCTGTGATTACTGCTGGTAAAGTGTAACTTAATAATTCAATTAATTTTGTAGCTTCCATTTTTAAATATAAATTGTGTTTGTTTTAGAATCAAAAAACAAATTAACGAATAAACAAATAAACTTATAGCTTACATTTGATAAAATTTTTAAAAAATGGATATTTCAATTTTAATCTTATTATGTATTGCCGCTTTTTTAGCTGGTTTTGTAGATGCAATTGTTGGTGGCGGAGGATTAATTCAAACGCCAATGGGTCTGATTTTACTGCCAAATCTTCCCGTTGCAACAATTATTGGAACACTTAAAATTCCTTCGTTTAGCGGTACTCTATTTGCAGCATTTCAATATTTAAAAAAGATAGAAATGAATTGGAAACTGCTAATTATTATGATGGTTTTGGCGGTTCCTTCGGCATTTTTAGGCTCTACTTTATTGACGTATGTGAGTAATGATTTTATGAAACCGTTGCTGCTTGTCGTATTGTCGTTATTGGTTATTTATACGTATGTAAAGAAAAATTTCGGACAACATTCTGATAAATCTCATTCAACAAAACAACAGATTTTATACGCGGTTTTGATTTCCTTTTTTATCGGATTTTACGATGGTTTTATTGGCCCTGGAACGGGGAGTTTCTTGGTTTTGGCATTTGTAACTTTACTCGGTTTTGATTTTCTTCAGGCTTCTGCCAATGCGAAAATGGTGAATTTAGCTACCAATTTTGGTTCGATTTGTTTGTTCATTATCAAAGGAAAAATCATTTGGTTAATTGCTATACCTATGGCAGTTTGCAATGCTGTTGGGGGATTTTTAGGCGCTAAGTTAGCCATTAACAAAGGAAATAATTTCATTAGAATTTTCTTTTTGATAGTTGTGATTGGTACATTAATCCGATTTGCGTATGATGTTTTTATTGGAAAATAAGCATGCTAAAAAAATTGTATAACTTCTGATTTATAGTTCGTTTTCATGTCAAATACTTCGTTCTAAATTCTTATTTTTGTATTCAATATTGAAAATTTAAAATGCAAAAATACATTAGCCAACTTAACGAAGCGCAACAAGAACCTGTTCTCCAAAAGGACGGGCCAATGATAATTATTGCGGGTGCAGGCTCAGGGAAAACTAGGGTTCTCACCATTAGGATTGCCTATTTGATGAGTTTGGGAGTTGATTCATTTAGTATTTTGGCGTTGACTTTTACGAACAAAGCGGCTCGTGAAATGAAGAAAAGAATCTCTGATATTGTTGGTTCAAACGAAGCCAAAAATCTTTGGATGGGAACTTTTCATTCTGTTTTTGCAAGAATTCTCCGTTCGGAAGCTGATAAATTAGGTTATCCATCTAATTTTACCATTTATGATACCCAAGATTCTGTGCGTTTGATTTCGTCTGTTATTAAGGAAATGCAATTGGACAGAGATATTTACAAACCCAAACAGGTTTTAAGCAGAATCTCATCCTATAAAAACAGTTTAATAACTGTAAAAGCCTATTTCAATAATCCCGAATTGCAGGAGGCCGACGCAATGTCAAAAAAACCTCGTTTGGGTGAAATTTATCAAAATTATGTAGAACGCTGTTTCAAAGCAGGTGCCATGGACTTCGATGATTTATTATTGAAAACCAATGAATTACTAACTCGGTTTCCTGAAGTTTTAGCGAAATACCAAAACAGATTTAGATATATTTTGGTTGATGAGTACCAAGATACCAATCATTCTCAATATTTGATTGTTCGTGCTTTATCCGATAAATTTCAAAATATATGTGTGGTTGGTGATGATGCGCAAAGTATTTATGCTTTTCGAGGTGCGAATATCAATAACATTCTGAATTTCCAAAAAGATTATGAAGGCGTAAAAACTTATAGATTGGAACAAAATTACCGTTCTACCAAAAATATTGTTGAAGCTGCAAATTCAATTATTGATAAAAACAAAACCAAATTAGACAAGATTGTATGGACTGCCAATGATTTTGGTACGAAAATAAAAGTACATCGAAGTTTGACTGACGGTGAAGAAGGGCGATTTGTTGCCAGCACGATTTGGGAGCAAAAAATGCAAAACCAAATGATGAATGGGCAATTTGCCATTTTGTATCGTACCAATGCGCAATCTCGAGCCATGGAAGATGCGCTTCGTAAAAGAGATATTCCTTATCGAATTTATGGCGGTTTGTCTTTTTATCAAAGGAAAGAAATTAAGGATGTTTTGTGTTATTTACGTCTGATTATTAATCCAAAAGATGAAGAAGCATTGATCCGAGTAATCAATTATCCTGCTCGTGGAATTGGAGATACAACAGTCGAAAAACTTACAATTGCAGCCAATCATTACAAAAGATCGATATTTGAAGTAATGCAAAATATTGACAAAATTGACTTGAAATTGAATTCAGGAACGAAACAAAAACTGACTGATTTTGTGACTATGATTCAAAGCTTTCAGGTTATAAATGAAAATCAAGATGCATTTTATATTGCCGATCACGTTTCTAAAAAAACAGGATTGGTTCAGGAATTGAAAAAAGACGGAACCCCCGAAGGTGTTGCCAAAATTGAAAATATCGAAGAGTTATTGAACGGTATGAAAGATTTTACCGAAGGGCAAAAAGAGATTGACGGCGCTCGTGGTGCTTTAGCCGAATTTATGGAAGATGTGGCTTTGGCAACCGATTTAGATAAAGATACAGGCGATGATGACCGCGTGGCATTAATGACCATTCACTTAGCAAAAGGATTGGAATTTCCGACCGTTTTTGTAGTTGGAATGGAGGAAGATTTGTTTCCAAGTGCGATGAGTATGAGTACTCGAAGCGAATTGGAGGAAGAACGTCGCTTGTTTTATGTAGCATTAACACGTGCTGAACATCAAGCGTATTTGACGTATGCGCAATCTCGTTACCGCTGGGGCAAATTAACAGATAGCGAACCTTCTCGTTTTATTGAAGAAATTGACGGTCAATATTTGGAATATTTAACGCCAGAAGAAAATAATTACAGGTACAAACCAATGATTGATAGCGATATTTTTGGTGATGTGGATAAATCTAAATTGCGTTTGGCAAAGCCAATAGGAGGAACGCCACCAAAACAATATGGAGATGAACAACCTGCAACTGTTAGGAAGTTGAAGCCAATGAATTCAAATGTTCCTTCGGGTGCGGCTAATTTATTTGACAACAAATTAACGATTGGAAATGTCGTAATGCACGAACGTTTTGGAAAAGGCGAAGTCATTAATTTAGAAGGAGTTGGCGCAGATAAAAAAGCCGAAATCAAATTTGAAGTTGGCGGAATTAAGAAATTATTACTGCGTTTTGCAAAATTGGATGTAATCGGGTAAAAAAAATGGTTAAATGTTTTATGTTTAAAGTTTTTATTAGAAACATTTTAAACGTTAAACATTTAAACTTTAAACTAAAAAAAATGGCTCAATTTATAAAAATTTACGAAGACAAACCCAATGAAGCCGCGATAAAAAAAGTGGTTGATGTATTGAAAAATGGCGGTTTGGTGATTTATCCAACAGATACCGTTTATGGTTTGGGTTGTGATATAACCAATACCAAAGCATTGGAACGCATTGCGAAAATTAAAGGCGTTAAGTTGGAAAAAGCCAATTTCTCATTTATTTGTTCCGATTTGAGTCACATTTCTGATTATGTGAAACAAATAGACACTGCAACTTTTAAAATTTTAAAAAGAGCGTTGCCAGGGCCTTATACTTTTATTTTGCCTGGAAATAATAGTTTACCAAAAGAATTTAAAAAGAAAACTACTGTTGGAATTCGGGTTCCAGACAATGCGATTGCGTTAGAAATTGTGCGCCAATTGGGAAATCCAATTGTTTCAACATCCATACACGATGAAGATGTAGTTTTAGAATATTCTACTGATCCAGAACTGATTTTTGAAAAATGGCAAAACCTTGTCGATATGGTAATTGACGGAGGTTATGGCGATAATATCGGCTCCACCATAATTGATTTATCTCGATTTGAGCCTGTTGTAATAAGAGAAGGAAAAGGAAGTTTAGACGTGCTTTAAGATAATTTAAAACTTGTTTTTTTATTATTTTTTTGGAAGTGGATTTATAATTTCTACGTTTTGAAAAGCTATTGCGCCTCTAATAATCCCAGAAATTGTTTGTTTCAATGCATCAATAATTTGTATTTTTAATTCCGTTTTAGGGAAAATAAGACTTACTTCTCTAGCGGGTTTCGGATCTTTAAAATGCTTTAATTTCAATTTGTCATTGTCCTTTAAATCCAAAGTATGCAAATAGGGTAAAAGGGTTAATCCCAAACCTTCGTCTGCTAATTTAATTAGTG
>JBIPNF010000039.1:0-14626 GCA_044373885.1 Flavobacterium sp.
TTAATTCCTCAACGATTAGTTGCTCTCCGTTGGCATTGTTTTCCAATGTTGTTTCATCGAGTTCTTGTTCCATTTCAGTATTTTCAGTGGTCATCTTGTCTTTATTTTTAAATATATTTTTAAACATCCTTTTTTTTATTCTTTTCTTGGGATTGCAAAATTACTGCCAATTCCTTAAAAATGTCAAATTGTCACTTATTTTTTAAAAAAAAAATAAATTTCAGAAATAATTAGATTTAAATTTGAATACCATTATTCAGTAAAAGAAAACTCCAAACATAAAATGCGTTGCTTTCTTAAAAATTTAATATAATATTGGGATTTTGATGTACAAATTTTTATAAATTTGTTAATGTTAAAAGATTAAATATGTTTTTATTCTTTTAAATAATTGATACCAACAAAGATTTTATATAATTATTAATTCACCTATTTATATAGAAAAAAAGCTCCGTTCAGAAAAACGGAGCTTTTTTTATGCGTAAATATTTTTCAATGCTGCTGCAATTGTCTTGTATTTAAAAACAAAACCTTTTTCAATAATTTTCTGGCTGCTTATGTTTCTATTTTCAAATAGTAATTCGTGCATTTCACCCAGAAGAAATTTCATCATAAATTTTGGAATGTTGGGCATGAAAAGTGGTTTTCTCAAAACCGTAGCAATTGCCATTGTAAGCTTTTCATTAGAAACAGGATTTGGAGCAACTGCATTATAAACGCCTTCTAAATCGTTTGAAATTGCAAAGAAATAAAGTGCTGCAATATCTTGAATGTGAATCCAAGATTGCATTTGTTTTCCTGTTCCAAAAGGCGATCCTATTCCCATTTTAATAGGTTTTGCCATTTCTATTAATGCACCGCCTTTATTAGAGAGTACAATTCCAGTTCGTAATTTACAGACTTTTAATCCTAAAAATTTGAATTTATCAACGCTTTCTTCCCATTTTAAAACTACATTTCCAAGAAAAGAATTGTCAATTTCTGTCGTGTTTTCATCATAAATAACTTTATCATTGTTAGGATAAATAGCAGTTCCAGAAGCGGAAACGATTTGTTTTACTTGATTTGGATGGTTTTTTAATGCTTTAAAAAGTACAGCTGAAGAAAGTAAACGGCTTTCGATTATTTCTTGCTTATAGGATTTTGTCCAACGTTTAGAAATTGTGGCACCTGCCAAATGAATTATTGTATCTACACCAAACAAACAATTTTCGTCGATGGTTCCTTGCTCAGGGTTCCAATAAAAACCTTTATAATTGGATTGATTTTCAATTTTTTTCCTGGAAGTACTAAGATAATGAATACCAACACCGTTTTGAAGTAATAATGAAACTAACTCATTTCCTATTAAACCTGTTGCGCCTGTAATTAAAACTTTCATAATTATTAAATTCTGTGGTTCAAAATTACTTTTTAAATACAATAGATTAAAACGATTTAAGTGCGATTTAACTATCGTTTTAAGAGAAATTCAATAGCGTTTAAATTCCTTTGTATTTTATGCTCCATTCAAAATCCATTTCTGACACCTGAATTCCGTTTTCGTCGATTCCGATAGATTTCATCCAAAAAGTTTGTCCTTCACCTGATGTGATAGTTTTATTGATTGCTTCTTCAATAATAGCTCCGTCGTTGCACGTAAAAGTAATACGACCAGTTGCTTTCTTGGTAAAATTTGCCTTATTATTTGCAACCAACATTGCTATCTTTTTGTTACTTTTTTTTATTTGATACATTACTAATGCACCCGTTGACAATTCGGCAGCCATTGCTTGCACTGCAAAATACATAGAATTGAAAGGATTTTGATTAATCCAACGATATTTTACGGATACGACACATTTTGTAACTTCTAATTGTTTGACGCGTACACCACAAATGAATGCAGAAGGCAATTTGAAAAGCAAAAAAGTATTTAAATTTCTTGTTGTAAGAATCATAGTAATTTAATTTCTCGAAATATAGTGATTTTTTAAGATAAACATTAAAATCGTTTTTAGGAATTCTAAATTTAGCGTGTACTTTGATTGTTAATATTTAGTTAATATTTACTACTATGCAATACAAGATACTTGTTTAAATATATATATTTGCATAAGATATTACTATTGAAATGTATTTAAACGAATTAAATACACGTAAGCCAATAAATTAGATTTAGAAAACGTTTGATTCAGGTGGCGAAGCTAGCCCCGATTACAGTGGAAATCCTTTGTGGAACGAAGAGTAACAAAGATTGAAATGGAAAGCGGGAAATGGCTCCAAAAAAAAGAGAAAAAAAATAATAAAAATGAGAAAAAATGAACATTGAAAACACGAAGGCGCAGATGCGGAAAGGGGTGCTTGAGTTTTGCATCTTGTCGGTTTTGAAAGAAAAAGATGCGTATACATCTGAGATTTTGGATACTTTGAAAACCGCAAAATTATTGGTCGTTGAAGGGACGGTTTATCCGCTTTTGACACGACTAAAAAACGACGGATTGCTCAACTATCGTTGGGAAGAATCGGTTTCGGGACCACCAAGAAAATACTATAGATTGACCGAAATTGGGCAGGAATTTCTTACCGAATTGAACAGCACTTGGACGGAATTATCGGACGCTGTAAACTTAATCACAACTAATAAATAAAACGATGAACAAAACTGTAAACATAAATTTAGGCGGGTTGTTTTTTCATATTGATGAAGATGCATACCAAAAATTAACGCATTATTTTGAGTCCATAAAACGCTCTTTATCAAATACTTCAGGTCAAGATGAAATTCTGAAAGACATTGAAATGAGAATTGGTGAGTTGATTGCTGAAAAACATCCCAATGACAAGCAAGTAATTAGTTTTAAGGAGGTTGAGGAAATTATTGAGGTTATGGGGCGGCCCGAAGATTATAGAATTGATGGTGAGGAACCAATTGAGGCGACCTATATTCCAAATGCCACTAAAACTTCTAAAAAGCTGTATCGCGATACTGAAAACGGAATGATTGGTGGCGTACTTGCGGGATTGGGTCACTACTTTGGTGTTGATAAAGTTTGGCTGAGAATCTTTCTTTTGATTCTGGTTTTTGCCGGGGGAACTGGAATTTTGGCGTATATAATTCTGTGGATTGCAATGCCAGAAGCAGTTACAACTTCGGAAAAACTTGAAATGCGTGGCGAACCTGTGACAATTTCGAATATCGAAAAAAAAGTTAGAGAGGAAATGGAGATGCTTTCGGAAAAATTCAAATCGACTGATTTTGATAAAATGAGACAGCAAATGAGAACAAATAGCGAAAAATTTAACACGAATTTTAAGGGGTATTTAAAAGCGTTTTTTAATGTGATTGCTAAGGTAATTGGGGGTTTACTAATTATAAGTAGTTTGGGTGTACTTGTGGTATTTTTAATTGGTGTTTTGGCTTTTGGAACGACAAATTTTCCTGATTTTCCGTTTCATTCGTTTATAGAATTAGGAAATTTTACTGATTATCCGATTTGGTTTTTCGGATTGTTATTTTATGTAGCGGTAAGTATTCCGAGCTTTTTTGTTCTTTTATTAGGATTTAAAATTGTAGCACCAAATAGTAAATCTATCGGTTCAATTGCGAAATATGTGTTGTTGGCACTTTGGATAATTGCGATTGCGATTTTGATTTCTATTGGTGTGAAACAAGCTTCTGAATATGCGTATAAAGGTCGGGTTTTTGAAAAACAAAGTATTAATTTGAATCCAAAAGATACGCTTTTGATTAAATTCAAAAACAATGACTACTACTCAAAAGACGTTGCCGATTATACCGATTTTGAAATTACAAAAGATTCGTTGCACCAAGATGTGGTTTATTCGAATATGATTTCATTTGAAATTGAAAAAACTGATGAGAATTTGCCTTATATAAAAATCAATAAAGAAGCAAAAGGAAAGTCGTTTGAAGATGCAAAAAACAGAGCCGAAAAAATAAAATACGGATATAAAATTGTTGGCAACCAGTTGATTTTAGACAACTATTTGATTACTGAATTGAAAAACAAATACAGAGATCAAAAAATTGGAATCAAATTGTATTTACCAAAAGGGACATTATTTAAAATGAATTCAAATGTGAAAAATTATGATTATTCTGATAATTCATTTTTCAATTTGCATACAAGTTCCGATGAATACATTTACGTTGTTGGTGATTCTCAGGTAAAATGCTTGAATTGTCCTTCAGATGAAAATGAATATGATGATGTAGATTCCGAAAATCAAGATAGTGTAAAAACTTCTTCTGTAATTTTAAAAATACACGGTAAAGAAATAATGAAAACAGTAACTACTGAATACCCACCAAAAAAAATTGATTTTTAAAAATGAGCATTAATAATTATTTTATTAAGGTTGAGCATAAAAAAAACATCCAAACACCAATTTGGATGTTTTTTTTTCTATTTTTGATAAAATTTATACGTCTGAAAATATGAAAAAGATTACTTTATTATTTATTGCCCTCCTTTTTACGGGACTTTCTTTTGGGCAAAAAAGAGAAAAAGTTAAAGGTTCAAAAATTGTAACCATCGAAAAAAAGGAAATTGGGAATTTCGAAAATTTAGAAATTGAGGATAATTTTGAAATATTTCTTGTAAAAGGAGATAAATGTGCTTTAGAAATTGAAGCTGACGATAATCTTCATAGCGAGATTAATATCAATTCAAATGGAAATACTTTGCGTTTAACAACTTTGAAGGAAGTAGCAGGATATAAGAAATTCATTGTAAAATTGACCTATACAAATGATTTCAAGCTACTAAATGCAAAACACGAATCGAATATTACGGCTGTTACAGATATAGAATTGGATAATTTTACGATAAAGTGTTTTGATTATTCAAAATTGTTTGCCAATATAAAAGTAAAATCATTCACTTTAATGCAAAATGACAAATCAAAAGCGGAATTGAATTTGAAATCAGATAACGTAACAATAGAATTGAGTAAAAATGCGCAATTGAAAGCATTGATTGTAGCGACTCAATTGAAAGTAGATTTATATCAAAAATCAACGGCCGTTGTAGAAGGCGATGTTGTTGAATTAAAATTGAGATTGGACAATAATTCAGAATTTACAGGAATGAATTTGATTGCAAAGACGGCAGAACTTATAGCAGAAGGAAATTCAGCAGCTAAGCTAAATGTAGTCACAAATGCAGTAATTGAGGCATCCGGAAAATCAGAAATTCAGTTTTATGGGGATGCCAAAATTGAACTTAAAAAGTTTACTGAGAATACAGTTATTATGAAAAAAACATTAAAGTAGTTTTTTTAAAAAAGCTCTAAAACTAAAAAAGTCCAAACTGAGTTAGAGTTTGGACTTTCATTGTCGGGGTGGCAGGATTCGAACCTGCGGCCTCCTGCTCCCAAAGCAGGCGCGATAACCGAGCTACGCTACACCCCGAAAACATTAAAAAGCGGAGAGTAAGGGATTCGAACCCTTGGTACAGTTTCCCATACGCATGTTTAGCAAACATGTCCTTTCGGCCACTCAGGCAACTCTCCAATGAAGAACGTGTATTCTCCTTAAACGGTTGCAAATGTAACGTACTATTCTATATTTTACAAATAATTAATCTAATTTTTTAAATGTTTTTTTAATGTTAATTTAAAATCATTAACAATCAATTGTATAGCTTTTTCAAATTCGGTAATTCTTTCTTTTTTATTTCATCCTTGCTTTAAATAATCCTCTGAAAAATATTGTAATTTATATTTCACACACATTTTAACAATAATATTCTCGATTTTCTAATTTAGTATTTATCCAAAATGATTAAATTCGCAGTCTAAAACTAAAACAATGACAAATAAAAAAGTTGTAATCGTAGCTGCTGTAAGAACTCCAATTGGAAGTTTTATGGGAGGCTTATCCACCGTTTCGGCACCTCAATTGGGAGCTATAGCCATTAAGGGAGCTCTAAATAAAATTAATTTAGATCCGAATTTGGTTGATGAAGTCCTTATGGGAAATGTTGTTCAGGCAGGCGTAGGTCAAGCCCCAGCGCGTCAAGCAGCCTTATTAGCTGGACTTCCAAATACTGTTATTGCTACTACCATAAATAAAGTTTGTGCTTCGGGAATGAAAGCGGTAATGCAAGGCGCACAAGCAATTATATCTGGCGATGCCGAAATTGTAATTGCTGGCGGAATGGAAAATATGAGTTTAATTCCTCATTACATTCACCTTAGAAATGGATACAAATTTGGTCCTACCTCAATGATTGACGGAATGCAAAGGGACGGTTTGTCTGACGCTTATGACAATAGTGCAATGGGAGTTTCTGCCGATTTATGTGCTTCTGAATATAAAATAACACGGGAAGAACAAGATAATTTTGCAGTTCAATCCTACGAACGTTCAGCAAAAGCTTGGGAAGATGGAAAATTTAATAATGAAGTAGTTCCTGTTGAAGTGCCTCAAAGGCGTGGGGAACCAATTGTAATTTCCAAAGATGAAGAATTTTCAAATGTCAAATTAGACAAAATTCCATCATTAAATCCCGCTTTCACAAAAGACGGTACGGTTACAGCTGCAAATGCATCTACTATAAATGATGGAGCAGCTGCAGTTATTTTAATGACTGAAGAAAAAGCAATTGAATTGGGATTGAAACCTTTAGCATATATTAAAAGTTATGCCGATGCCGCACAAGAACCAAAATGGTTTACCACTACTCCATCAAAAGCAATTCCTAAAGCATTAGCAAAAGCGGGACTTTCTATTGCCGATGTTGATTTCTTTGAGTTCAACGAAGCCTTTTCGGTTGTAGGTCTTGCCAATTCAAAAATACTAGGATTAGATGCCTCAAAAGTCAATGTGAATGGAGGTGCAGTTTCATTAGGACATCCTTTAGGTTGTTCAGGTGTAAGAATTATTGTAACTTTGATAAATGTATTAAAGCAAAATAATGCAAAAATTGGAGCGGCCGCAATTTGTAATGGTGGGGGCGGCGCTTCTGCAATTGTAATCGAAAGAGCCTAAATTCATATAAAATTAAAAAAATTAAATTTTAATGGATTGCAACAAATCAAAGTTAGAATTTAAAAAAACATTAGCATGTTCGGAATTTGTAATTTAGCGATTATACCTTTAAGACTGGAACCAAATGACAGAAGCGAAATCGTTTCTCAAATTCTGTTTGGAGAACATTTTGAAGTTTTAGAACAGCAAAAACAATGGTCAAAAATTAAATTGAAATTTGATGATTACGAGGGTTGGGTTGACACCAAACAATATCAAGTCCTATCAAAAGAGGATTTTAAAGCATTATCTCAACAAGAAATTGTCTTAAATGGCGACTTAATAGATTACATTACCGCTTCAAATAATTTTTTACTACCAATTCCGCTTGGCGCATCACTTTCATTTCTAAATAACGAGTCTATAAATACCTCTAATTATGATTTCGAAGGTGAAAAAGTTAGTGGTATTAAACCAAAATCAAAACTTATAAAAACGGCTTTTATGTATTTGAATGCTCCATATCTTTGGGGAGGAAAAAGTCCTTTTGGAATTGATTGCTCTGGCTTTACTCAAATGGTGTATAAGCTGAACGGGTATAAATTATTGAGAGATGCTTCGCAACAATCAAAACAAGGCGATGCTTTAAGTTTTATCGAGGAAAGTGAACCCGGAGATTTGGCCTTTTTTGATAATGAAGAAGGAACTATCATTCATGTGGGAATAATAATGGAAGACAATTATATCATTCATGCTAGTGGAAAAGTACGAATTGACAGACTTGATCACTTAGGGATTTATAATGCAGAAACGAATAGACATACGCACAAACTTCGTGTAATTAAGAAGATTATATAAAAAAATCCCGACTTGTTACAAAACAGTCGGGATTTTAATTTATTGAAATCGTTTATTTCTTTTTCAATTTTTCTTTCAATGGTTTTGATTTATCAGTCATTTCAAGCGCATTGTAAACTCCAATAAGTGTTTTTATAGCTTCAACATTTTCAGGATCTAATTCGGTTACTTTTTCTAAATAAGGAATTGCATTTTTATAAACTTCTTCACGTTGCTTTTTCAAAACATCGTATTTTTTCGTTTCAGCAGTCGAAGTTCCTAATTTGTTCATTTTATCAATTAGAACCTTTTCGGCATCTAATTTCAAAATAGCAAGATTTAAATAAGCATTTCCATACTTTGGATCTATTTCAATAGCTCTCAAATAATATTTCTCGGCATCTACTAATTCCTTATTGTTGTAACTGATTACCCCCAAATTGAAAACTAAATCCACATTGCTTGGATTTTTTTCTAATGCTTCAGAAATCAATCTTTTATAAGTTACCATATCATTAGATTTCAAATACAAATCAGACTCGGTAACTATTAAGCCAACATCTTCCGGACTTTCTTTTCTAGCCTCTTTTATAGCTATTTTTGCTTCATCAGACCTGCCTAATTCTAATAAAATCAAAGCTGTATTTTTGAAAATTTCAGGTCTTTTTGAAGGAATTTTTTCATCACGAGAATCGGTATATAATTTTAATTTAATCTTTGTTTCTCTATCAACTTTTGCATCTAGAGTATTTCCAAAATAATCCTCTTTGTCTGTAAGAACATTTTTACCATAATAAGCAGTTCCTTCTCCGGTATAATTCAAAGATTTTAATTCTAGATAAAATTGTAAAGCTTTTTCATATTCTTTTGCATTAACAGCATAATTAGCAGCGAAATACAATTTCTCGATGTCTTTTTTATCTAACTCATAAATAGAAGCTAAAATAATAGCTGCTTCTTTCAGTTTAGTTTCACTAGCAAGTGCTACTGCATAATTAACCAACATCGGTTTAAACGAATTTATTGTCTCTTCAATTTTTTTGGTGTAAACCTGTTTGCCTGACTTTTTTTCAAAAGCCAAAGTAGCATTTAAGTTAAAAACCAATTGATTGACATTTTCAACTGTTAGATATTTGGTTATTAAACCTGGATTGTTCAAATTTTCTGGTTTTGACATAATCGAATTCAATTCCAAAACTGGAGTTACCGATTTGTAAAAAGCAAAATATACTTTATCATCCTCTGTTGAACCAGCAACCAATGATTCTGCTTTTAATAATGTCGCTTTATATTCTACCAAATCTGCATCAGAAGTTTTCTCCTTAGCATAAATTTTCTTAAGTGTTTTTAGCTCATCTTTTTGAGCAAAAACACTTACCGAAACGATTAATAATCCTGTAAGTAGTAAAATTTTAATTTTCATAGTACCAATTTTATGTTATTTCTTCTATTTTTTTATTCCTCGCTATCGTCGTCAGAATCATCATCAGAATCTGCATCTTCTTCATCGGAAACTTCATCATCGTCATCATCGTCATCGTCATTCGCGCCTTCTTCATCTTCAAGAACTTCCAAAACTGGTTTCACTCTTTCAATAGCTTCTACTTCAATAACATTTCCATCCTCATCAAGAATTTCTTCAACTACATCGTCTTTCATAACTTTAGTTACAGCTGCAATAGAATCATTTCCTTTAATGTTGATTAGTTTTACACCTTGTGTTGCGCGACCCATTACTCTCAAATCTTCAACGGCCATTCTAATTGTCAATCCAGACTTGTTGATAATCATTAAATCATCTGCATCAGTTACTGCGTTAATAGAAATTAATTTACCAGTTTTCTCTGTAATATTAAGTGTTTTTACACCTTTCCCTCCACGGTTTGTGATTCTATATTCGTCAATACTTGAACGTTTTCCGTAACCGTTTTCCGCAACTACAAGTATTTCACTACTCATATCATTTACAGAAACCATTCCGATTACTTCATCAGTTTCATCTTTCAAAGTAATTCCACGAACTCCAGAAGCTGTTCTTCCCATTGGACGTGTTTTGCTTTCTTCAAAACGAACCATTTTACCAGATTTAACAGCAATCATAATTTGACTATTTCCATCCGTAAGTTTTGCTTCTAATAACTCGTCACCTTCTTTAATAGTAATTGCTGCAACTCCATTCACACGCGGTTTAGAATATTTGTCAAGTGATGTTTTCTTGACTTGACCTTTCTTGGTCACCATTATAAGGTTGTGACTGTTGGTATATTCTTTATCTTTAAGATCTTGTGTACAAATAAATGCTTTCACTTTATCATCACTTTCAATGTTGATTAAGTTTTGTAAAGCACGTCCTTTTGCCGTTTTGCTACCTTCTGGTATTTCATAAACACGCATCCAGAAACATTTTCCTTTTTGAGTAAAGAACATCATGTATTGATGATTTGTTGCCACAAACATGTGTTCCAAGAAATCTTGATCTCTTGTACCCGCACTTTTTTGCCCAACTCCGCCTCTATTTTGTGTTTTATATTCTGTAAGATTTGTACGTTTGATATAACCGGCGTGAGAAATAGTAATTACTACATTTTCATCGGCAATTAAATCTTCAATACTTACATCGCCGCCTGAATATTCAATTACAGAACGACGCGCATCTCCATATTTATCTCGGATTTCAATAAGTTCTTCCTTTATTAATTCCGTTCTCAAATTAACATCTGCTAATAACGCTTTCAAATGATCAATCAATTTCATCAATTCTTCATATTCCGCCCTCAGCTTGTCTTGTTCAAGACCTGTTAACTGACGCAAACGCATTTCTACGATTGCACGAGATTGAATATCTGATAATTTGAATCTTTCAACTAATTTTTCTCTTGCTTCCTCCGTGTTTTTTGAACTTCGGATTAAAGCAATTACTTCGTCAATGTTATCAGAAGCAATAATTAATCCTTCTAATATATGTGCTCTTTCTTCGGCTTTACGCAATTCAAATTGCGTTCTACGAACTACAACTTCATGACGGTGCTCGATGAAATAATGAATCATATCCTTCAAATTCAACATCTGAGGACGTCCTTTTACTAAAGCAATATTATTTACACTAAAAGAAGATTGTAATTGTGTGAATTTATAAAGCGTATTCAAAACTACGTTTGGCGTAGCATCTCTCTTTAATATATATACAATTCGCATTCCGTTTCTATCCGATTCATCACGGATATTCGCAATACCTTCAATTTTTTTGTCATTAACTAAATCAGCCGTTCTCTTAATCATATCGGCTTTATTCACCTGATATGGAATTTCAGTTACAATGATAGATTCTCTTCCGTCAACCTCTTCAAAGTTAACTTTAGCTCTCATTACAATTCTTCCACGACCCGTTTTAAATGCTTCGCGAACACCTTCATAACCATAAATTATACCTCCAGTTGGAAAATCTGGAGCCTTAATATGATTCATTAATTCATCAATTTCAATGTCTGTATTGTCTAAATACGCTAACGTTCCATTGATAACTTCTGTTAAATTGTGAGGTGGCATATTGGTAGCCATACCAACAGCAATTCCAGTGGCTCCGTTTATCAACAAAGTAGGAACTCTTGTAGGCATTACTTTTGGTTCATATAAAGTATCATCAAAATTCAATTGAAAATCAACGGTTTCTTTTTCGATATCTGCCATAATCTCTTCCGAAATCTTACGCATTCTCGCTTCAGTATAACGCATTGCTGCAGGACTATCGCCGTCAACAGAACCAAAGTTACCTTGTCCATCAACTAAAAGATAACGCATACTCCATTCTTGAGCCATACGAACCATCGCATCATAAACTGAAGTATCTCCGTGTGGATGATACTTACCTAAAACTTCTCCTACAATTCTTGCAGATTTTTTATGAGCAGATTTTGAGGTAATCCCCAATTCATGCATTCCAAAAAGTACTCTTCGATGTACTGGTTTCAAACCGTCTCTAACATCTGGAAGTGCTCGTGATACAATTACCGACATCGAGTAATCGATGTAAGCTGATTTCATTTCATCTTCTATGTTAATAGGTATTAACTTTTCTCCGTCAGACATATTATATAGTTATATTAAAAATTATTTTGTTTCAAAAAATCTTGCTAATATAGTCTTTATAAAATATTTTTAATACTAATTCGCACATAAATTTAGATGATTTATCAACAAATTTATCTGCCAATTTAGTTGATAAATTAATTCCCAATTTTTCTTTCATTATCAGATATTTTTTTGTCATTTAGCTGACATGTCTTACACAGTAGGAATGATTTTTGCATTTAATATTTAAATTAACTAAATTTACAATTAGCAATAAGAATATATATGGATGATAATTTTTCACCAAGAGTAAAAGACGTAATAACATATAGTAAAGAAGAGGCTTTTCGATTAGGTCACGACTTTATTGGAACAGAACACTTAATGCTCGGTATTTTGAGAGATGGCAACGGAACCGCTATTGATATTTTGAATAATTTATCCATAGACTTAGACTTTTTAAGAAGAAAAGTAGAAATCCTAAGCCCTGCCAATCCAAGGAATGAAATTAACAACGAAAAGAAAAATTTACACCTGACCCGTCAAGCGGAAAGAGCATTAAAGACCACTTTTCTTGAAGCCAAAGTGTTTCACAGCACTCTAATCAGTACTGCACATCTATTATTGTGCATACTAAGAAATGAGAATGATCCAACAACCAAGCTGCTTAACAAATTAAAAATTGATTACGACACAGCTAAAGAACAATATCTAAACATGACACCAAACAACAATGAAGGTGAATTCTTAGAAAATTTACCAAGAGCAGAATCTTATAACGACGATTCAGGACAAGATGACAGTTTGAAAGGCGATAATTTTAACAATCCCGCCAATAAATCAAACAAAAAATCAAAAACTCCTGTGTTAGATAATTTTGGGAGAGATTTAACAGAAATGGCCGAAGAAGGAAAACTTGACCCTGTAGTTGGTCGAGAAAAAGAAATTGAACGTGTTTCCCAAATTTTGAGCCGTCGTAAAAAGAACAACCCTTTACTAATTGGAGAGCCGGGAGTTGGAAAATCTGCTATTGCAGAAGGACTTGCTTTGCGCATCATCCAAAAGAAAGTATCTCGTATTCTATTCAACAAACGTGTCGTAACACTTGATTTAGCGAGCTTAGTAGCAGGAACAAAATACCGAGGGCAATTTGAAGAGCGAATGAAAGCTGTCATGAATGAATTGGAAAAGAACGATGATATCATACTTTTTATTGATGAAATTCACACCATTGTTGGCGCTGGTGGAGCCACAGGTTCATTGGACGCATCCAATATGTTTAAACCTGCTCTTGCCCGCGGAGAAATTCAATGTATTGGCGCAACAACATTAGACGAATACCGACAATATATCGAGAAAGATGGTGCTTTAGAACGTCGTTTCCAAAAGATAATCGTCGAACCAACCTCTGTTGAAGAAACGATTACAATTTTGAATAATATCAAAAATAAATACGAAGACCATCATAATGTAACTTATACAGACGAAGCAATTGAGGCGTGTGTGAAATTAACTAACCGTTACATGTCGGAGCGCTTCCTTCCAGACAAAGCAATTGATGCGCTTGACGAAGCAGGTTCTCGCGTTCACATTACCAATATTGAAGTACCAAAACAAATTTTGGAATTGGAACGTCAATTGGAAGAAGTTCGCGAACTGAAAAATTCTGTTGTAAAAAGACAGAAATATGAAGAAGCCGCAAAACTTCGTGATGATGAAAAACGCATCGAAAAAGATTTGGCAATTGCCCAAGAACAGTGGGAAGAAGATGCAAAAAATAATCGTATTCTAGTTACCGAAGATAATGTTGCCGATGTCGTTTCCATGATGACAGGAATACCTGTAAATCGTATTGCACAAACTGAAAGTAACAAATTAGCTAGACTTCCAGAACTTATTCAAGATAAGGTTGTTGGGCAAAATGAAGCAGTATTAAAAATTGCACGTTCTATTCAGCGAAATCGTGCAGGATTGAAAGATCCAAACCGACCAATTGGTTCATTCATTTTCTTGGGACAAACAGGTGTAGGAAAAACGCAATTGGCAAAAGTTTTAGCAAAAGAACTATTCGATTCTGAAGATGCTTTGGTTCGAATTGACATGAGCGAATACATGGAAAAATTTGCGATTTCAAGATTGGTTGGAGCGCCTCCTGGATATGTTGGCTATGAAGAAGGCGGACAATTAACTGAAAAAGTAAGAAGAAAACCATATTGTGTTGTTTTATTAGATGAAATTGAAAAAGCGCATCCTGATGTTTTCAATATGATGTTGCAAGTTTTAGACGACGGTTATTTAACCGATAGTTTGGGTCGCAAAATCGATTTTAAAAACACGATAATCATTATGACTTCTAATATTGGTGCGCGCCAACTGAAAGATTTCGGTCAAGGCGTTGGTTTTGGAACCGCTGCAAAAATTTCACAAGCCGATGATAATTCGAAAAGCATCATTGAAAACGCACTTAAAAAAGCCTTTGCACCCGAATTCCTTAATAGAATTGACGATGTAATTGTGTTTAATGCCTTAGAAAAACACGATATCGATTTGATTATTGAAATCGAATTAAAAAAACTATATGCTAGAGTAAAAGAATTGGGCTACAATCTTAATTTGTCCGATAGCGCAAAAGCGTTCATTGCCGAAAAAGGATTTGACAAACAATTTGGTGCCCGACCGCTAAAAAGAGCCATTCAAAAGTATGTTGAAGACGCTTTGGCAGAGGAAATCATAACCAGTAAAATT
>JBIPNF010000040.1:0-14536 GCA_044373885.1 Flavobacterium sp.
CTAAATCTGGTAGATATGGTGGCACTTTCGCTCACAAAGATATTGCTTTTGAGTTTGCGTCTTGGATTTCAATTGAGTTTAAATTGTACATAATAAAAGAGTTTCAACGCCTTAAAACGGAAGAAAACAGTCGCCTTCAATTGGAATGGAACTTGCAACGCACCATTTCAAAAATCAATTATCAAATTCATACTGATGCTATTAAAGACAACTTAATTCCAAAAGAAATTACCAAACAACAGGCAAGTTGGATATATGCCAATGAGGCTGATTTAATGAACGTAGCCCTTTTCGGGGTAACCGCAAAAGACTGGCGGGATGCAAATCTTGATAAAATTGGAAACATTCGAGACGATGCAAGTTTGGAGCAATTGGTCGTATTGAGCAATCTCGAAAGTATCAATGCCTTGCTCATTCAACAAGGTTTACCCCAAAATGAACGATTGATACAAATGAATAAAGTAGCTATTTCTCAAATGAAATCATTAGTAGAAAACAGCATTATGAAAAGATTGAAGTGAAAGAATAAGCAATTATTGGATAGCCTTTTATTTGCAAAACCATTTGAAACGTTTTTCATTAAACCGAAATTTTTCGTTGCTATTTGAAAAGATTGTTACATCAAGATTAATTTTGCTGCTTTTTTCAACCCAACCGCACCACAAAACAACGCTATCCTTACTTAAAAATACTTTTGTCCTGACTATAAAAGTAAAAGATACATATCTATTAGTTGAAAGATATACATCTTTTTAGTAAATGCCGTACATCTTTTATAAAATGTAACCGCACGAAATGATTTTTAAATCTGATGGATTGATAAATTCCTACTATTGGTAGGATTTAATTGTTTTGGAATAATTTTTATAAATGGATTTACGCTTTAAAAGCATTAATAGTTTGTTGAAATTGTTGAAAAATTTACTATGAAAAACAAAAAGTAATTTCTAGCCCCGACAACAGCGGCATCCCACGCTTTTGGGCGTGGATACAGCGAATGGCGGGTGGAATAGTGAGGGGAAACAAAATAAAAAAATCCCTTTTAGTTTCCATACTAAACGGGATTTTTCGTTTGCAAATAGATATCAAACGAATCAAAATGTTAACTTTGCAACGCTCAATTTAGTAAGATGATAATCACCGATACGCACACCCATTTATATTCAGAGGAATTCGACATTGACCGTAACGAAATGATGCAACGCGCCATTAATGCTGGCGTAACCCGTTTTTTTATTCCCGCAATTGATTCTTCGTGCATTCAAAAAATGTATGCTTTAGAAGCTGATTATCCCGAAAATGTGTTTTTGATGATGGGCTTGCACCCAACGTATGTGAAAGATAATTATCTTGAAGAATTGCAAATTGTAGAACAGGAATTGGCATCAAGAAAATTTGTGGCTATTGGCGAAATCGGGATTGATTTGTATTGGGATAAAACCCATCTCAAGGAACAACAAATTGCTTTTAGGAGACAAATCCAATTGGCAAAACAGTATAAATTACCAATAGTTATTCACTGTCGCGAAGCTTTTGATGAGATATTTGAAATCTTGGAAGAAGAAAAGTCAGATGATTTATTTGGAATTTTTCATTGTTTTTCGGGAACCTACGAACAAGCATTACAAGCCATTTCGCATAACATGAAACTTGGAATTGGCGGTGTGGTAACTTTCAAAAACGGAAAAATTGACCAATTTATCAATAAAATTGATTTGAACCACATCGTTTTGGAGACCGATTCGCCTTATTTAGCACCAATTCCCTACCGCGGAAAAAGAAACGAAAGCAGTTATATTGTGAATGTTGTCGATAAATTAGCCGCGCTTTATGGTGTTTCGCCAGAAGAAATTGCAAAACAAACCACCGAAAACTCCAAAGCCATTTTTGGGATTTAATCCTATAAAAAGAATGAAATCAATAAAAATTTCGTTCATTTGTGAATAAAACTAAAAAGAAATGTCAAAATTCGATTCTATACGTCCCTTTTATGATGCTGAAATAAATGCAGCCATTCAAGATACAGTGAACCATCCGATGATGAAGGCATTAATGGATTTTACTTTTCCAGAAATTGAAGATGTCGTTTGGAAAGAGCAATTAAGAAAAACCCATTCTATTCGCGATTTTCAGTGTAATTTCATTTACCACTCAATAAAAAAAGTATTAGAAAAAAGCTCGGAAGGCCTTTCGACTTCAGGTTTTGAAACCTTAGAAAAAAATACTTCGTACCTTTTTATTTCCAATCACCGCGATATTATATTAGACACCTCATTATTAAACGCTTCTTTGTTTGACCATGGTTTGGTAATGACGGCTTCTGCAATTGGCGATAATTTGGTTAAAAAAGCATTTATGAATACGCTTGCCAAAATGAACAGAAATTTTCTGGTTCAAAGAGGTTTAGCGCCAAGAGAATTATTGCAAAGTTCTAAATTATTGGCAGAATATATAGGGCAATTGTTATTGCGCGAGAACAGATCGGTTTGGATTGCGCAACGAGAGGGGCGGACAAAAGATGGAAACGACGCAACACATCCAGGGGTTTTGAAAATGCTTGCGATGGGTTCCGACGAAGAAAATCTGATGAATTATTTTAAGAAAATTAAAATTGTTCCGGTTTCCATTTCCTATGAATATGATCCTACTGATGCTTTAAAAATGCCGCAATTATTAGCTGAAGCCAATAACGAAGTATACGTTAAAGATAAAAACGAGGATTTCATGACGCTATTAAGCGGTATTATGGGGCAGAAAAAACGCATCCATATCCATGTGGGAAAAGTTCTCGATACAGAATTAGACCAAATCGCATCGGAGTTTGACAATTCAAACAAACAAATTCAAGCTTTGGCACAAACCATAGACGAATCGATATTAAAAAACTATAAATTGTGGCCTACCAATTATATCGCGTATGATATTTTGAATAAAACAAATGCTCATTCTCATTTGTATTCGGAAAATGAAAAATCTCTTTTTGAACGCAGAATGGAACTGAGAATTGATAACTCCAATCCCATTGAGTTACAAAGTTTCTTAGCGATGTACGCCAATCCAGTGGTTAATAAAACGAAATTTTCAGATGCTATCTAAAGTCAAAATACTTTTGATTTATACTGGTGGAACCATCGGTATGATGAAAAATTTTGAAACGGGTGCTTTAAAGGCTTTCAATTTCAGTAAGTTACTCAACAAAATTCCCGAATTAAAGCAGTTGGATTGTGAGATAGAAACTATCTCATTTGAAAAACCTATAGATTCCTCCAATATGAATTCAATTCATTGGATTAAAATCGCAAATATAATTGAAGAAAAGTACAACTATTTTGATGGATTTGTAGTTTTGCATGGTTCGGATACCATGTCGTATTCAGCTTCGGCATTGAGTTTTATGCTTGAAAACCTTAATAAACCTGTCATTTTTACGGGTTCGCAATTGCCCATTGGAGATTTGAGAACAGATGCAAAAGAAAATCTTATTACGGCCATTCAAATCGCCTCGTTGCAATCTAAAAGTAAATCAGTAATTACAGAAGTCGGACTTTATTTTGAATACAAATTATACCGTGGCAACAGAACGACAAAAATAAACGCAGAGCATTTTAATGCTTTTGCCTCGCCAAATTATCCTGAATTGGCTGAATCTGGCGTACATTTGAAAGTAAATACTCCGTTTTTATTACCTAAATCAACTAATAAAACACTGAAAATAAATACCGCCTTAGACAATAATGTTGCGGTAATAAAACTGTTTCCAGGAATCAATGAAACGGTTTTGGCGGCAATATTGAATATCCCGAACCTCAAAGGAATTGTTTTAGAAACCTACGGTTCTGGAAATGCACCCACTGAAGAATGGTTTATTTCATTACTTAGAAAAGCCATAAAAAGTGGTCTGAATATCGTAAACGTAACGCAGTGTTCAGGCGGAAGCGTAAGTATGGGTCATTATGAAACCAGCATTACGCTCAAAAAAATTGGCGTAATTTCAGGAAAAGACATCACTACAGAAGCGGCAATTACGAAGTTAATGTATATGTTAGGACAAAATGTAGCTCCTAACATTTTCAAAACTATGTTCGAAACGGCAATTCGTGGAGAATTATCATAAAATCTAAGTTTTAATTTTCATAACCGACATTTTTTTTAGTTATTTGCAAACCCAAATAGAGAGGTGGCCGAGTGGCTGAAGGCGCACGCTTGGAAAGCGTGTATATGGCAACATATCGAGGGTTCGAATCCCTTTCTCTCTGCATTAAAAACCCCTAATTACTTATATATTAAGTAGTTAGGGTTTTTATTTTTATGTATTTGTACAATAACTCAAATAGGACTTCTGAAAGTTCTTACAGTGCCAATTAATTCAAAAAACATTCATCGGAAAAACAATAACGATTGTCGTGTTTATATGTTTAAATAATTGTAATTCAATTACTTAATTAAAATCGTTTCTTAAATTATTTAATTTTGAGTTGTAATCAGAATAGTAAACGCAATCCCTTTTAAATGATTTACTAACTTTAAATAATCAAGTGATGAAAAAAATAACTCAACTTCAGGTTTTTAATAGTACAAAGCGCAACGGTACTTGCGGGCTTTTAATATCGTTTTTTTTCTTTTGTATGAATTCGTTTGGCCAAAATATTCAATCGTCTTTAACAGAAACTTGGACCAATAACAATTGGCAAAATTTTTCAAAAGAATTAAATACCTATGATTCAAATCCTTATTTAACTTCAAATTTATCCCAAAGATGGGATGTTCCTTCTAGTGCGTGGTATGACAAATCACAGAATATTTACACTAATAATCCAAATGGAACTGTAAATCAATATTTGCATCAAGTTTGGAATTCAATTACTAGTTCATGGGATAATTCACAAAGGGAAACCTATTCTTATAATTCTAGCGACAAAGGAACCTTAGTCATAACCGAAAAATGGGTTGGAGGAGTTTGGCAAAATTTCAACAAACAAACAAACACTTATGATGGTAATGGGTTTTTAACAAACATGTTGTTCGAAATTTGGGATATTCAGGCGAGTTCATGGAAAAACGAAATGCAATCCAACTTTAACAACAACAGTACTGGAAATATTTTAGATGTCGTTGTTCAATCTTGGAATACCGCTTCGAGTATCTGGGAAAATAGCGATCGTATTTCTTATATTTACAATTCCTCGAATAAAGTTGCAACTGCTATTGACGAAATTTGGATAGTAAATACGTGGCAGAATTTCTTCAAACAAACATTTACATACGACGGAAATAATTACCTGATCAATAATCTTTCTCAATTTTGGAATGTTACGGGGTCCATTTGGGACAACTATGTTCAATTTAATTATTCCAATAATCCCGATGGAACTGCACTTCAAGTTGTAACCCAACTTTGGAATGATGCTATCCTTGCCTGGGATAATTCGCAACGCACAACCTATACTTATTTGGTTTTAAGTGTTTCGGATTTGGCATTTCAAAACACTTTTACAGTTTATCCAAATCCTTCCCAAGATAAAATTAATGTGAAAGCAACGGTAGCTATTTCTGGACTAGGGTATTCCATTTCAGATCAAATTGGACGACCTGTTTTATCTGGAATATTAACGTCCAACGACAGTAGTATTGATAGCAACCAACTTGCTCAGGGGATTTATTTTTTGAAAATAGATCAATTTAACAACCAAGTCGTCAAGATAATTAAGCGATAATTTGAATGGTTTGCCGATGTAAGCAAGCTATAAATCTTTATTTATTACATCAATTACAGTCAAAATTTAAAAGGCAATCATTTGAATTGCCTTTTTTTGTATCTTTAAACCTCAAAAACAATAGTATGCGGGTGCTTTTATATAGCTTTATTTTATTTTCTTTTCACAGTATTTTTTCTCAAGTTGCTCCTGATTTTGATGCAGTTGATTCTTTATATAGAGAAGATCAGTTTTATGTTGGAGTTACTTATAATACTCTTTTGAAACGTCCTTCGGGAATATCTCAAAATAAATTCACCCCTAGTTTTTCTCTTGGAGTTATAAGAGACATGCCAATTAATAAAAACCGAACCAAAGCAATAGCAACAGGATTGGGCTATTCTTGGAACAGTTACAATCAAAACATATTAATTTCTGAAACTAATGGAACTCCTGAATACAGCGCCATTACATCGGCCACAAGTTATGATAAAAATAAATTAACGCTTCACTCCATTGACATTCCCTTAGAATTTAGATGGCGAACTTCAACTCCTGAAAGTCATAAATTTTGGAGGATTTATACCGGTTTCAAATTTAGCTATTTGTTTTATACCCAATCAAAATACGAAGACAGCCAAACGAGTATTAAAGTTGTTGGCAATCCAGATCTCAATAAATTTCAATACGGAACCTATTTAAGTGTAGGTTACAATACAGTAAATTTCAATATTTATTACGGTTTAAATCCCATTTTTAAATCGGGTGTTCTAAATGGAGGTTCACTCGATATGAATACCTTGAATTTTGGATTTATGTTCTATATCCTATAACCAAAAATAAGTTAGAATAATTTGCGGAAGCAATCCAGAAAAGAATCCAATTAGCAACTCTTTATTGGTATGTGCTTGCAGTTCTAATCTCGAGGAAGCTACGATTCCATTCATTGCTACCAATAAAACTATGGTATAAATCGCATTGCTGTGGTTGTGGAAACTCAACGCAATTACAAAAACGGTTAAAGCGCTAATTCCAACCATGTGAATACTGGCTTTCACTTTTAAAAACAACAAAAACAACAACAGAAAAGTGCTGATTAACCCACCTAGAAAGTAGTAATACAGCTCCGGAATTACTTCGGTGGTAATGCTTTTGGTAATCAATAAAAGAAGTAGAATAGCTTGAAGTAGTAAAGGAATTTTACGTTGTGATAGTTGATAAACCATCACTGAGTCTACTTTTCCAAAGGAGCGTAACAGATAATAAAATGTAATCGGAATTAAAACAGTAATAATACTAATTTGTAATAGAATAAGATACTTTTGTTGGGTTGTAAAATAGGAATTACTGAATAAAAAATAAAATAACGTTCCGAAAACAGGCATGAATATCGGATGAAAAAGATAAGAGAAAATGGATAGTATTTTTTTCAAATCGGATGTTTTTTACATTTTCTTTCTCATTCTCGCTACAGGAATATCCAATAATTCTCTGTATTTTGCAATCGTTCTTCGGGCAATTGGATAGCCTTTTTCTTTTAATATCTCTGCCAATTGGTCGTCTGGCAAAGGTTTATGTTTGTCTTCTTCTGCGATTACATTTTGCAATATTTTCTTGATTTCAAGCGTAGAAACATCTTCACCTTGGTTGTTTTTCATGGCTTCAGAAAAGAATTCTTTGATGAGTTTCGTCCCATAAGGCGTTTCAACATATTTGCTGTTAGCCACACGTGAAATAGTCGAAATATCAAGACCTACCATATCGGCAATGTCTTTCAAAATCATCGGTTTCATTTTAGTTTCTTCTCCGTCAAGGAAAAATTCTTCTTGAAAATGCATAATTGCATTCATGGTTACATAAAGTGTTTCTTGACGTTGTCTGATGGCGTCGATGAACCATTTTGCAGAATCTAATTTTTGTTTGATAAACTGAACCGCTTCTTTTTGAGAATTCGATTTATCTCGTGATTCCTTATACGTTTGCATCATTTCCTGGTAATCTTTGGAAACGTGTAAAGAAGGGGCATTTCTTCCGTTTAAAGTTAGTTCTAATTCCCCATCTACAATTCTAATGGCAAAATCAGGAACTACATTTTCAGTAATTTTATTGTTTCCAGTAAAAGCGCCCCCCGGTTTAGGATTCAATTTTTCGATTTCGTGAATGGCTTTTTTGAGTTGCTCATTGGAAACATTGAACTTCTGAATTAACTTGTCGTAATGTTTTTTGGTAAAAGCATCAAACTGTTCCAACAAAATAGACGTCGCCAAAGCAACTGATTCTGTTGGTGTTTTGTGTTTCAATTGTAACAACAAACATTCTTGCAAATCGCGGGCTCCAACTCCCGAAGGTTCTAGCTCATGAATAACGTGCAATAAATTTTCGACGGTTTTTTCATCGGTGTAAACCCCTTGCGTAAAAGCCAAATCATCAACTATATCCTGAACACTTCTTCGGATATAACCCATATCATCAATATTGCCAACAAGAAATTCTGCAATTTCACGCTCGCTATCATTCAAAATAAAGGTATTCAATTGATTGATTAAATCCTGATGAAAACTAACTGGCGAGGCCAATGGCGATTCTCTGTTGGAATCTTCATCACCGTAGTTGTTGGATTGGGTTTTGTAATCGGGTATTTCGTCGTTGCTTAAATAATCATCAATATTGATGTCTTCGGCCTCAATTCTATCGGATTCGGATTCGTCATAATCGTCGTAATCCTCATTTTCGTATTCGTCCTTTTCATATTCGTCCTCGGTTCCGGTTTCCAAAGCTGGATTTTCGTTCATTTCCTCCAATAATCGTTGCTCAAAGGCTTGCGTAGGCAATTGAATTAACTTCATCAACTGAATTTGTTGTGGAGATAATTTTTGAGATAACTTTAAATTTAGAAATTGCTTTTGCATTTATTTTAATTTGGTTATTAGGTAATTTGGTTATTCGTTGATCAAATTTACATATAACCAAATCCACAAATTAACTATTTAGAATTCCGCACTTCCAGGCGTTCTTGGAAAAGGTATTACGTCACGAATATTAGTCATTCCAGTTACAAAAAGAACCAATCTTTCAAATCCAAGTCCAAAACCAGAATGCACGGCACTTCCAAATCTTCGGGTATCTAAATACCACCACAGTTCTTCTTCGTCAATTCCTAAAGCTTTCATTTTTTCGACCAAAACATCGTAGCGCTCTTCTCTTTGCGAACCTCCAACAATTTCGCCAATTCCAGGGAATAAAATATCCATCGCACGAACCGTTTTTCCATCTTCATTCAAACGCATATAAAACGCTTTTATGTTGGCTGGATAATCAAATAAAATTACCGGACATTTAAAGTGTTTTTCAACCAAATAGCGCTCGTGCTCCGATTGTAAATCAGCACCCCATTCGTCAATAATATAGTTGAATTTCTTGTTTTTATTCGGTTTACAATTTCTTAAAATATCAATTGCTTCGGTATAGGAAACCCTTTTAAAATTGTTTTCTAAAACAAAATTTAATTTCTCAAGCAGCGGCATTTCGCTGCGTTCCGCCTGAGGCTTTACTTTTTCTTCTTCTGTCAAACGCCCTTCTAAAAACTTCAAATCGTCCTGACATTTATCCATCGTGTATTTAATTACATATTGGATAAAATCTTCAGCCAAATCCATGTTGTCGTTCAAATCATTGAAGGCCACTTCAGGTTCAATCATCCAAAATTCAGCCAAATGGCGCGAAGTATTCGAGTTTTCAGCACGGAACGTAGGGCCAAAAGTATATACTTGACCCAAAGCCATCGCATAGGTTTCTGCTTCCAATTGTCCTGAAACCGTTAAATTGGTTTCTTTGCCAAAAAAATCTTCTTTATAATTAATTTTTCCTTCTTCAGTTCTAGGTGTTTGGTCAAATGGTAATGCTGTAACTTTGAACATTTCTCCAGCACCTTCCGCATCCGAACCAGTGATAATTGGTGTATTTACATAGACAAAACCTTTATTTTGAAAATAACTATGAACCGCAAACGACAATACCGACCGCACCCGCATTATCGCTCCAAAAGCATTCGTACGCACTCTTAAATGCGCATTTTCACGCAAAAATTCCAATGAATGTTTCTTTGGTTGCATCGGAAATTTCTCCGCATCAGAATCCCCAAGAATTTTTAATTTAGTAACTTGAATTTCAAATTTCTGACCAGCACCTTGGCTTTCCACCAAATTCCCAGTAACTGAAATAGCAGCTCCCGTTGTAATTCGCTTCAAAGTTTCCTCTGGTGTATTCTCGAAATCAACGACACACTGAATATTATTTATAGTCGAACCATCATTTAACGCAATAAATTGATTGTTTCTAAACGTGCGCACCCAACCCTTTGCATTCACTTCCTGTAGCGTTGCCGCACTGTTTAATAAGTCTTTAACCTTGGTATGTTTCATCTTGAAAATGTAATAATATTAAAAATAATCATTGCAATTAAATGCAAATATAAAGGATTTCGGCCAATTTTCCTCGAGAGTTTTATAGGATTTTATAGGATTCCGTAGGTTTTTTTTGGGGGTGCCCTTCGTTTAGAACGTCATTGCAAAGAATGAAGCAATCAGTAAACTCGGTCGGACTTTTCGTTACAATCTTTGCACCACTTCGTTCCACAAAGGATTTCCACTGCAATTCCTCACGCGAAATACAATTTAGAATTACGATTTTAGATTTTAAAACTCAAAAACACCCCAATAGCGCGGATTCTTAATCCGTGCACACAGACAAAAGGAATATAAAATAGTAATTATTAATTAAATTATGACTTCGGTTTTGAACGATAAAATGGTAAGACACAACTTACAAATTCTCACTATCGAGCGTTTGAAATTTTAAGTAAAAAACAAAAAGGGCTAGAATTACCCAGCCCTTTTTGATAAATATAAATGCGTTTTACTCTATTTCTGTAACACGCAAGGTGTTCACCATTCCTTTATTTGCAATTGGCATCGCAGCTAGGTTAATCAACATATCGCCTTTTGAAACCAATCCTTTTTCGGTTGCAATTCTGTTCACATCATCCACAGTGTCATCGGTACTTACGAATTTATCGTAGTAAAAAGTTTTTACACCCCAAATCAAATTCAACTGTGTCAAAATTCTTTTATTGGATGTAAATACTAAAATATCCGCTTGCGGACGCCATGCCGAAATTTGAAAAGCTGTGTAACCGCTATTCGTCAACGTACAAATTGCTTTTGCCTTAATAGCATTGGCCATTTGAGCAGCGTGCTGACAAATTGTTTTCGTTATATAACGGTTGGTTTTAATTTGTGGGGTGTTTTGTGGTACTTGAATAAGCGGAGAATCTTCAACCGCCTCAATAATTTGTGTCATTTTTTCAATAACTTGAACAGGATAATTTCCAACAGAAGTTTCTCCAGAAAGCATCACGGCATCGGCACCATCCATAACAGAATTGGCAACATCATTCACCTCAGCACGGGTTGGCGTTAGGCTTGTAATCATTGTTTCCATCATTTGTGTAGCAATAATAACGGGAATCCTAGCTGTTTTGGCTTTGTTTACTAGTTTTTTTTGAATTAATGGTACTTCGTGAGCAGGAACTTCAACACCCAAATCGCCACGAGCAACCATTAATCCATCACAATGTGTGATAATTGAATCGATGTTTTCAACTCCTTCCGGTTTTTCGATTTTGGCAATAATTGGAATTTTATGTTCCGAATGCTTTGCAATTAGTTCTTGTAATTCTATTAAATCTTCTGCCGTTCTAACAAAAGAAAGTGCAATCCAATCTACTTTTTGCTCAATTGCAAAAATGGCATCACGAATATCTTTTTCTGTTAAAGCTGGTAATGAAACTTTCGTATTTGGAAGATTTACGCCTTTTTTAGATTTCAAAGGACCACCTTGAATAACTTTGGCAACAACTTCTGTTGTTCTATTTGTAGCAACAACTTCAAACATCAATTTTCCGTCATCAAGAAGAATATTTTCTCCCGGATTAACATCATTTGGAAATTCTTTGTAGTTCATATAAACGCGTTCCTTAGTTCCAGGTACGTCTTCGGCGGTTTGAAAAGTAATGATGTCTCCAGGATTCACAATTACTTCTTCGTTCATTACACCAACGCGAAGTTTAGGGCCTTGTAAATCTCCTAAGATTGCTGCGGTATAACCAAATTCGTCGTTTAATCCTCTGATTAGATCAATTTTTGCTTTAACATCTGAATAATCTGCATGAGAGAAATTGACTCTAAAAACATTTACTCCGGCTTCAATCATATCCTTCAAGACTTCTCTTGTACTACATGCGGGCCCCAATGTTGCTACAATTTTAGTTTTTTTGTTTGTTGACATTTTTTATTAAAAAATTAAATTATTTTTTGATTTGATTTTATCGGTATCTACTGAATAAACGGTTGATATTCTTTCTATTGTAATAATTTCAGCAATGACTTTATCTATTTCATTATCGCTGTTTTCAACTTTCAGAAAGTAATCTACTTTTTTGAATTCTGGTAAAAGATAGGCTTTGGTGGCTACCTCGTATGAAGAATTAGCAAATAAATTCTGGTTGTTGTCCGATTTTAAAGTAGTTACTTCATTTTTATTTTGGATTAAACTCCAAAAGCTATCGGTAGCATTATTCTCATAAATAAACCTCGAAAAACTAGTGACTCCTTCTTTAATATTTATTTGAATTTCGCTTTTACTTTTCCCTAATAAAATAGGCAATTTCTGATTCAAAAAATATGCTAATCGATAATCTTCTAACGAAGTATGAATCGCAATGAGTTCATAATCAACCTCGTCAAATTCATCGATATGTAATTTATGAATTGCCATTTCCGTTTAAATAAGTTGTAAATATACTATTTCTAAGTAATTAAATAGACACAAAGATGGGATGTTGCCTTTATTTTACTAACGAAAACGTTATAGGTTGCAAAAAAAGTTAATTATTTTTTGTCTATTTTGTCTTGAAAAGCAAAGTAAGCTCTTTGGCATGCTTTTTCTTCTGCTTTCTTTTTTGATGATGCTCTTGCTTTTGCAATTACTTTATCATCGATACTAAATTTTACACCAAATAATCGTTCGCCAGAACTATCGTTGTCTTCAAAAACATCAAAATGAAAGGACTTTTTCTCTTTTTGACACCATTCAATCAATAAGCTTTTATAGCTAATGACTTTTCCTTCCAATTTAGCGATATCTACATAAGGGACAATAACTCGTTTTTGGATAAACTTTTCACAAAATGAATACCCTCGGTCTAAATAAATAGCGCCAACAAGTGCTTCAAAAAGATTTCCGTGAATGTTTTCTCCAAAATGCTGAACGGGAACTTTGCTATCCAAAAAACGAACTAAATTTAAGTCCCGACCTAACTCATTTAAATGTTCTCGACTTACAATTTTGGAGCGCATTTTTGTTAAGTATCCTTCATCTCCGGCTGGGGCTTTACTGAAAAGATGTGCTGCAATTATGGAACTCAACATCGCATCGCCTAAAAATTCCAATCTTTCGTAGTTAATTGGATTTCCTTCAGTATCAATTTTACTTGTGGAACGATGGATAAATGCTTTTTTGTAGTAACTAATTTCAATTGGTTTAAAACCAAGTATTTTTTGCATATCAGTAAAAAAAATCCCGTCTTCTTCAGAGCGGGATTTTTGAAATATTTTTCTGATTATACTCATAGAATACTATTAAATTTCTAATTTTTTAACCAATACACATGCGTTGTGACCCCCAAAACCAAATGTATTGCTCATTAAAACTTTAACGTCTCTTTTTTGAGCAGTATTGAAAGTAAAATTTAATTTATTGTCAATATTCTCATCATCTGTGAAATGATTAATCGTTGGAGGAATTATTCCGTGTTTGATTGCAAGAATTGAAGAAATTGTTTCAATTGCTCCTGCCGCACCCAATAAATGTCCAGTCATTGATTTAGTCGAATTCAAATTCATAGAATAAGCATGATCTCCAAAAACATGAAGAATGGCTTTGCTTTCGGCAATATCTCCAAGTGGTGTTGAAGTACCGTGCATGTTTACACCGTCAACATCTGTAGGTTTCAAACCAGCATCTCTCAAACAGTTAATCATTACATTTTTTGCGCCTAATCCTTCAGGATGTGGCGCGGTAATATGATACGCATCTGCAGACATTCCACCTCCGCCAATTTCACAATAAATAGTAGCGCCACGAGCAATTGCATGTTCGTATTCTTCTAAAATTAATGCTCCAGCGCCTTCTCCAAGAATAAAACCATCACGGTCTTTATCCATTGGTCTAGAAGCGGTTTTTGGATCGTCATTTCTTGTTGATAAAGCATGCATCGCATTGAAACCACCCATTCCGGCAATTGTAACTGCGGCTTCTGAACCACCAGTTACCATTGCATCAGCGTGACCCAAACGGATATAATTGAAAGCATCTATTATAGCATTTGTAGAAGAAGCACATGCAGAAACTGTCGCGAAATTAGGTCCTCGGAAACCATATTTTATAGAAATATGTCCACAAGCAATATCAGAAATCATCTTTGGAATAAAAAACGGATTGAATCTTGGTGTTCCATCACCTGCAGCGAAATTCAACATTTCAATTTGAAAAGTTTCTAATCCTCCAATTCCAGAACCCCAAATAACTCCAATTCTATCTTTATCTAAAGTATCAAAATCAAAATTAGCGTCTTTTACAGCCTCATCGGATGAAACCATAGCATATTGAGCGTAACGGTCCATTTTACGAGCTTCTTTTCTATCTATAAAGTCTTCAACGTTAAAACCTTTCAACTCGCAAGCAAATTGTGTTTTGAATTTTGAAGCATCAAAATAAGTAATTGG
>JBIPNF010000041.1:0-14361 GCA_044373885.1 Flavobacterium sp.
ACTGACGAACAGTTCCTGTTTTATCAAATTTTCTTTTATAGCGCTTTAATGCTCTATCGATATTTTCTCCGTCTTTAATTGGTATAATTAACATAATATAGACACCTCCTCTCGTTAAGGGTGCAAAAGTAAATTTTTATTTTGAATTATGAATTATAAATTGTGAATTATTTTTGGAAAGATTTAAAAAGATGAAAGACAAAGAGATGAAAGACTAAGTAAACCTTAACAAAAAAAGCCAAGATACAATTTTCATGATTCTTGCCTCTTTTATCTATTATCTTATGGTCTATTATCTAACCGTCTCTTTTTCTATTTCAATATATTTCTCGCAATAACTACTTTTTGAATTTCTGTAGTTCCTTCACCAATAGTACATAATTTAGAATCTCTATAGAATTTTTCTACAGGATAATCTTTGGTATATCCATAACCACCGTGAATTTGAACGGCTTCGTTGGCTACTTTTACGCAAACTTCCGAAGAATACATTTTCGCCATTGCGCCCAATGTGGTAACCGGTCGGTGTTGTTCTTTTAAGAAAGCCGCTTTATGCAATAATAATTCCGACGCTTCAATTTCTGTTGCCATATCGGCCAACTTAAATGAAATTCCTTGAAAATTACTAATTGGTTGCCCAAACTGATGTCTTTCTTTTGAATATTTCAATGCCGCTTCATACGCACCTTTTGCAATTCCTAATGACAATGCGCCGATTGAGATTCTACCACCATCCAAAATTTTCATTGCTTGAATAAAACCTTGCCCAACTTCTCCCAATCTATTGCCATCGGGAACACGGCAAGTGTCGAAAATCAATTCTGCCGTTTCGCTAGCGCGCATTCCTAATTTATTTTCTTTTTTCCCTGATGAAAATCCAGGCGTTCCTTTTTCAATAACAAAAGCGGTCATTCCTTTAGAATCTCCTTTTTCGCCAGTTCTAACTATTACTACAGCAATATCTCCTGAAATAGCATGAGTAATAAAGTTTTTAGCGCCATTTAGAATCCAAAAATCACCCTCTTTTACAGCGGTGGTATTCATTCCACCAGCGTCGGAACCTGTATTGTGCTCCGTTAAACCCCAAGCGCCAATATGCTCCCCAGTTGCCAATTTAGGAATCCATTTTTTCTTTTGTTCTTCGTTTCCAAAAGTCAAAATATGATTGGTACATAAAGAATTGTGAGCCGCAACAGAAAGTCCAATTGAAGGATCAACTTTTGAAATTTCCTCAACAATAGTAATATATTCGTGATAACTTAAACCAGAACCACCCAACTCTTCAGGTACTAAAATACCCATAAAGCCCATTTCTCCCAATTTTTTAAATAAAGGAATTGGAAAAGTTTGTGCTTCATCCCATTCCATTATGAAAGGACGTATGTTTATTTCCGCAAAATCCCGAATGGATTGCGCAATCATTGCCTGTGTTTCGTTATAGTCGAAGTTCATAAAAATTGTTATTTGTTTTAAAAATACAAATATAAACTAATAATATTTAATTTTTCATTAGGAAAGCCGTTAATTTTTGTCAAATCCGCATTATTTTTAAAATCGCCGTTCATACTCCTATGCGTAACAATTGCTTTAGCCAAAGCATATTTAAAATAAGGGAAAAGCATCAATTCTTTGATAGACGCATTATTAATATCCACTTTTTTTACTTTCGGAGACACAATAACTTTGAAATTTTTATTCAAATTTTCAATAACTTCTGGCGATAATCCCCAAACGTCATTCATTTGTTCCATACTTACAAAACCTCCTAAAAGGTCTTTTAACTTCAAAATTCGCTCTGATAAAGCAGGGCCGATTCCATATACCTTTATCAAATCTTCTTTAGTAGCTTGGTTAATATCTAAAATTACAATTTTTTCTTTCTTCTTTTCAAAAAATTTGTATTTAGATTTAAATTCCTTTTTATGGGTTACCCAGTCTGGAAATTTAAAGTAGGGTGTCATTGTATTTAATAATGAGTCGGATATTTTTGTGACTTTTTGAAAATCTTCGGGAGAATTAACATATTTGTTTGTCTTCCTAAAATCCAATAATCGGTCAATTTCTGCTACAGACATACCTAATTTATGTCCTTTAAAATCAGTAATAAAATTTGGGTTAAATGGATATATTTTTGGAATATAATCGCGTTTAATTTGCTTTAAAGAATCAATTTTTGTTTTAAAAGCAAGCCATTCTTGCTTTTCCTTACTGTCATTTGTAAGCGATCTAAAATCAATGAAGAAATAGGCAGATTGAAAGATGACACAAAGAAACACTAAAAAAAATATCCCACTTCTTTGTGATTTTGTAAATTGGAAGTAGGATTTTAAAGTCATAATTTTAAATGGTTTATAGGTCGAAGACGGAGCTTCGTTTTGCCCGAATTAAATCTTTTAGTCGCCACCAAAAAGCCAAAGTGAGATACACTCCAAACCCTAAACCAGCGGTTACAAATGATATATAAATAAAAAACAATCTTACACTATTAGCGCGCATCCCCAAGGCATCTGCCAATCGAGAAGAAACGTGAAAACCGTGTTTTTCAAAAAAATATTTCAGTCGAAGTATGAGTTTCATTTCATCTAAATTTATAAAGCCCTACAAATTTAGCACATTATCTTCATATTTCAACTCTAATTAACACCTCATTCTTTCAGTAATTCCATTCCAATTGCACATTCTAAACACCTGCTTTTATTGCAATATTCATTTTTGAGTTGCAATAATGATTGTGACTCAAAAGCATTTTTGGCTTTAATTCCAAACGAAGAAAACTTATCTATAATAGTGTTGTTTTCGGGTGAAACTTGATTTAATAAAGAAATTAAATTTTCAGAAATCTCCTTGCCTTGGCTTTTTGAATAGGCAAATTGCAATGGAATAATTGTATTTATTATTAGCAAATCGATGAATGATTTGGATAATGCTTTCTTTTTTTTTGGACTTACTTTGTCAAATTGATAACGCGTTTCCCAATATTCAGATACCGCAACATTGAATATTTTATAAATGTTTTTCACAGAATTTTCCTCAATTATTTCAGAAAAAAGCTGTTGCTGCTGATGGTAAACATTCGCTAATTGCGACAATCGAATGGTTGGAAAATTATCTGGACGGTGTTTGAAAAACTGTAACGGACTAATATGATTAGGTTCTAACTGATATTTATGAATCAAATAATCAAAATTTGATTTTAAATTTTTATAATAAACATCTTCTTTTTCGATTGCTAACAATCCTGAAATTCCGAAAATCAAACTTTCTAAATTTTGTAAATCGTTGCATTCTTTTCTGATAATTGAAAAAGGTATAGAATTTGCCGCTTTCAAAAAAGATTCTCCATTGGTGTTCAATCCAAAGTTTTTAGCCAACAAGCAAAACAAAACCGCTTCCCAATCTTGTTTTGTGGCTTCTAAAAGATCATTTATAGGTTTTGATTTTCGTTCTAATCGTTCAAAAAACAAACGCTCTTGCCAATTCAAAAGAATAAAAGGATCAATAGAAACCAATTGTTTTTCGCAAAATATCCAAGATTTTGGAGCGATTAAGGAATTGTAATTATTCAACGTTTCCTTTGATACTAAATCCTTCAGAACCAAAACAGGGATTTCAGTATTGTTTTTTCTGTAAATTTCCGAATCGTGTTCCCAAACCACGTGAAGTATTACGCTGTCATAATTTGAGTCACGTTCGTGATGGTGTGCATACCAATCGGAGGATTTGATATGAATTTCAACATTTCCAGCCCATTTTTGATTATCAATTGTGATTTGGGAATTAAAAAAATCAGGACCTGCAAGTTGCAAATAATGTCCCGCGTTTTCTATGGTGAGATGCTCCCCGTTGGAAGTTGTTAAATTAGTGGTATCAAATTTTTTAAATTTCCACAAATAGTGTAGGAATTCTTCTTTCATTAGTTGGCGTATAATTTTGAACTAAAATAGTAAAAATAAATATGCTACTAACAAATACTTATAAAAAATAAAAAATAATTATCTCAACAAATACAATTTGGCGCAAGCCCGAGCATCAGATAAAGCTTCGTGATGGTTCAGTTGAATTTTCATTTCACGACAACAATCACTCAGTTTTGTGGGCCTTAAACCTTTGGCTTTGTAAATTTTTACGGTGCATTCCCATCGGGAGCCAATGTTCAATTTGTCATAATCTAAACCGTAAAGCGCCATCGATTTGGAAAGTACATTTCTGTCAAAACTTTCATTATGAGCCACCACAACTCTGTCCTGTAAACGTTTTTGAATTTCGGGGAAGACTTGTGCAAACGATTTTGCATTTACCGTATCTCGTGGGTAAATTCCATGAACTTGAATGGTAAACGGAGAATAGAGATTGTTGGGCGGTCTAATCAACGTGACAAATTCATCCACAATTATCCCATTTTCAACAGTGACAATCCCCACAGAACAAGGGTGAAATGCTGTTGCTGTTTCAAAATCTATAGCAGTGAAGGTCATTGTCTTTTTTTATGGCAATTTACAAATGTTATGAATACAAACCCAAATACTATTTGTTATATTTGTTAAAAAGATACAAATGAAAAAGTATATTATAATTATTATAGCCGGGTTAAATTCTATACTTGCTTTATCTCAAAAGACAACAAAAGGAATAAAAATAACGTATGAAAAAAAATCAAACGGCACATTAGTTGAAAACCAAGACTTTGTGGTTTTTTATGCAACAGAAAAAATAGGCTGGCTTACTTCCGAAAATAGAATTACAGAAAAATTACCCACACCTTTTGAAGAAAATTTCATCGATTTTTAAAATAACAAATGGTATCAAAAAGCGACATTGAAACCATTAGAAGAAATCCTAACGGCAGATAGCACTTCAATTGCTAAGCAAAATTTTGAATTTTTACCTGAAACAAAAATAATCTTAGGACACCAATGCCAAAGGGCAAAAATTATTATTAACTCGAACACTATAGAACTTTGGTACACCAAAGAATTACCTTATAAAGGCGGACCGACAATATTAGGTCAAAATCTTGGTTTGGTTTTAGAATTAAATAGAAATGGAAATTACCAAATTCAGGCAAAAAAAATTGATACATTAAAAAAAATTCCATTAAAAATGGAATTACCGCAACCCAATAAAAAGAGTGTTGATTTATTAACTTATAAAGATTTATTATGGAAAAGTCGCTTTACTACACTTCCCATTTTTAAAAATGAAATCATAAATTTTTCGGAAGAATCTAAATCTAATGATAGTATTTTACGTTTTGCAAACGGAACTATTATTGTGAAAAAAGTTCGTTTTCCTGAAATAAAAAATGGGAGTCAATTATTTGTTGATGTAACCGAGCAATCTAATGGTGACGCATACGATAGAACAGGTTCTGTTTTTATCATTCCTACTTCTAGTACAATTTCGTTCTTAGACGGGCTTAGAAAAGGCATCAATGAACTTCCAATCTTCGAAAATGGCAATGGCAAAAAATACCAAGGCGTAGTGAGAACTACTGACTATGAACCCTTGATAGAACTCATGCGATTTTTTACCCCATTTGGTGTTAAAAAATACAATACCATTCAATTGAAAAACAAAATATGGCAAGACAGTGTTTATTACCGCCAAGACCTTTCGGAATTGACGGCAATGATGAGTAATAAAGAGATTTATATTGGAATGAACATCGGGAATTATGACAAAGGTGGCCATAAAGTTAGTTTGAATTTTACCATTCATCCCGAAGACATTCCTAAAACAGAACTTACAAATATTCCTCTTTTCAATACCAATAATGTGATGGAAATGGCAGGTCAAGAATACGGAACAATGTTCAACTCTGAAAAAGGGCTAACCGTGAGTTTCAAATTGCTTAAACCAATGAAAAGCTGCAGATTACGATATATAACTACCGGACATGGTGGCTGGGAAAATGGGGATGAATTTGTCCCAAAGAAAAATAGTATTTTGCTTGACGGTAAAGTTGTCTTTTCGTTTGTTCCTTGGCGACAAGATTGCGGTTCATATCGGTTGAGCAATCCTGCATCTGGTAATTTCGAAAACGGAATGTCGTCCTCAGATTATAGCCGGTCGAACTGGTGTCCTGGAACGGTAACCAATCCACTATTTATTGATTTAGGGGATATTCAACAAGGGGAACATACGATACAAATCCAGATACCACAGGGCGCAAATGAAGAAACAAGTTTTAGTTCTTGGAATGTTTCTGGAGTTTTGATTGGAGAATAAAAAAACCTGCTGTTTTCATAGCAGGTTTCTGTGTTATTTAATAGATCCTATTAAATCATATTTGGTAATAATATGGTGTTTTCCATTTCCTAAATCCAATAATACCGCAGCATTTTCTCTAGTAAATAGTTTGGAAACTTCTTCGATTGGCGTTCCTAATTTTACAATTGGATAGGGTTTTCCCATAACCTCACGGATAGGTTTGTCGGCAGCATTTTTGTTGTGAACGTAACTTTGAAACAAGTCCGATTCATCTACCGAACCAACAAAACCGGTAACGTCTATAACTGGAATTTGTGAAATTTTATATTTGCGCATGCGCTCAATTGCGTGAGAAACCAATTCTTCGGTACGTACAATTATCAATTGTTTGTCGATGTGGTCTTTGATTACGTCTTCGGCTTTGGTAACCTCCTCTTCTAAAAACCCTCGCTCGCGCATCCAATCGTCGTTGAACATTTTACCAATGTAACGGCTTCCAGAATCGTGGAATAAAACCACAACTACATCTTCGGGCTTGAAATGTTCTTTGAGTTGCAACACTCCTTTGATAACGGCTCCCGCTGAATTCCCAACAAAAATTCCTTCTTCCAAAGCAATTTTTCGGGTGTAAACGGCTGCATCTTTATCGGTTACTTTTGTAAATCCATCGATTATAGAAAAATCAACATTTTTTGGAAGTATGTCTTCTCCGATTCCTTCGGTGATGTAGGAATAAATTTCGTTTTCATCAAAAATTCCTGTTTCGTGGTATTTTTTAAATACAGAACCGTACGTATCAATTCCCCAAACTTTTACATTTGGATTTTGCTCTTTCAAATATTTTCCAATTCCTGAAATTGTACCGCCTGTACCAACTCCAACGACAAAATGAGTTACTTTTCCATCGGTTTGTTGCCAAATTTCTGGTCCTGTTTGTTCGTAATGCGCCAAGGCATTTGATGGATTATCGTATTGATTGACGTACCAAGAATTCGGTGTTTCTTCACCCAATCTTTTTGAAACTGAGTAATACGAACGCGGATCGGTTGGTTCCACGTCGGTTGGACAAACCACAACTTTAGCGCCTACGGCTCTCAAAATATCCATTTTTTCTTTGGATTGTTTGTCGGTGATCACGCAAATTAGTTTGTATCCTTTGATGATTGCCGCTAATGCCAATCCCATTCCGGTATTTCCTGAAGTTCCTTCAATGATTGTTCCGCCAGGTTTTAGTCTTCCGTCGACTTCGGCGTCTTCAACCATTTTTAGCGCCATTCTGTCTTTTGTAGAATTTCCGGGATTGAAAGTTTCTACTTTGGCAAGTACCAAAGCGTTGATTTCGGCGGTTACTTTATTCAATCGAACTAAAGGCGTGTTACCGATAGTTCCTAATATATTTTCTGAATATTGCATTTCGTTTTTAGTTTTTAGCGTTCAAATTTTACAGCACTTTTACAAAGATAGTACATTGTTCTAAAATAGTTATGGTTTTCTAGTGTTGCGTGAGTGATGGCAGTGGAAATCCTCATGCAAAACGAAGTGGAGCAAGAGATTGTAACGAACAGCACGACCGAGTTTAGCATAGATTGCTTCGTACCTCAAAATGTTCTAAACGAGGGCACGCCCAAAAAATAATTATTCAAAGAAATTCCATACTAATCCGAAGCGAATCATGAAATCGTGGTACGGATTATTGGGTGCAGAATAGAAATTATTGCCTGACATTGCGGAATTAAAATGTTCGGCTTTTAGGTAAATTCGGGTGCGTTGAATTCTTGCATTAACAAAAAAATCGAAATTTGGAAATGCGCCAATTTGCGTTTGGTTTTGCACGAAAAATTCTCCGAGAATTGGGTTGTAATCGTTGGCGTAAAATTTAGTAAAATAATTAAACGTGATTCCTGTTTGCAGAAACATGGCTTTTTTGAAGAAATCATCCGAGAAATAAAAGGTATTTCGGAGTACAAATTGTGGCACATTCAGAATGTTGTCTGTTTGAGCTACTTTTTGATACAATGCGGTATTGTCGAGTGCAAATTTTCTGAATTTGAATTCTTTGTTGATTTTTAGGGATACATAATTAATGGTTTTATCGTATTGTTTTGGCGTAACCAATTGTAAATTAGCGGTATCGTCATTACTGAAATACAAATAATCGTTTAACGTATTGAATTGCAAAGTGGCATTTGCCCATTGCGTATTGGCTTCTATTTTAAGGGTGTTGCTCTTTTCGTTTTTGAAATTATTGTACCAATTGTAAGTAATATAACTGCTTTGGTGCAAATTATAAATGTTGTTGGGTAATTTGTTACTGTTTTGATACTCGAAAGAAATACTATTTTTATCGTTGTATTGGTATTTTAAATTGGCATTAAAGTCAAATAACGATTGTTTCGTTATAGAACTTGAATAGCTGAATTTTCCTGTCCAATTGTTTTTTCTGTAATCGTATTGCCCACCGAAATCATTGATTCTATCGTTGATGGCATTGGGAATGGTTTGTGCCGTTAGAAACAATACTGAATTATAGTAATAATTGTATCTAAAATCATCTAGAAAAAACTGAAATTTACCCAAAGTAGTGTTTTCATAGGCAAGTCCAACTTTGTTATACATACGGTTGTAGCGCACTTGATCATTGATGTTTCCTGTAACAAATGAAGGTCCAAACCTATTGAATGTGGTTTCGACACCCGTATTTGAAGTTATAGAAGTAGGAATTGTAACTTGGTTGAACTCAAAATATTTGCTTTCAAAATTAATTTGATGAGTTACATAAAGATTGTTATTTCCTTTCGTTGGATTAATTTGGAAATTGTGGTCAAGGAATAAGCGTTTTCCAATTAAAGTCGTTTTGGCGTCTTTAAGATAAACTCCCAAACGAGCGCGTTCTTTGTAAGCTACATCATCACTTTCGAAATTTTCGGGGCTTGTAATTCCGCCATTTTCACCATTAAGAATATCTTGTGAAGTGAAATGAAAATTAGAATAATACCGCTTGTTTTTCGTATTGTAACTTGCGGTAAACCTAAAATTTCCAGTACTAGCAAGTTGGTTGATGTATTTACCTAAGGAACGCAGTCCTTTATAGGCCAATGAAAAATTGAAACGTTCAGAAGTATTTAAAGTCACAAAAGCATCTACATTTTGTCCTTGCTCCATTACGGTTTTGAAATACAATTCAGTAAACGGTGTGGCAACGGAGTAATAATTAATTTGATTGGCTTTCAAATAATTGAATTGCTTTGCGGTGTAACCAAATTCTGGAAATGAAGATGATTTATTTAAGCCGTATTGTAAAGTGGTGTAGGTTTGTCCTTCGTTGGCAAAAGGCATTAACCCGAAAATATCTTTTCTCAAGTAATTGTATTCGTATTCTTTTTTTATGGTTAGCGAAGTATCTACGAAAGTAGTATCGCGTTCAAGTGTTATGATGCGATACTGTGAAATTTTGGCTTTTATAAAAGTGCTATTCGATAATGAATCAGCTGCAACATTAACATTACTAATTATTGGAATATTAAATTTATCAATTTTTTTTTTTGTAATTATTTGACCGTAAAAAATAGACGAAAAAAATAAAGGTAACGCAAACAAAAATCTTTTAAACATATTTTAGAATTTCATGTAAAATTAAGAAAATTTGATGAAACAAATTACATTAAAAAAAAAGAGTGACATAAGTCACTCTTTTTAAAAATATTTGATAACAATTATAAAGGTGTGTAAACTGAAACACCTTTTTCACCATAACCCAAACAATGCCATGATATCGTTATAACACGATTTACAGGATTGTATGAATTAACAGCACCAACTGTAGGAATAATTGCACCGTAAGGATCAGATTCACCTGTCCAAGATATAGCACCACAATTAACAACAAAAGTTAAATCTCTTTTTGCAGCTAAAGCTGCAGATCCAGTTCCATATTCTGTGTTGTAAGGCCCAGTAGAATAAAGTCCTCCACTGAAATCAGCAACTTTATAAGTGTTCGCTACATTCACAGCTGTTAAAACAACATTCATTGTGTTAGTAGAATAGTTTGGCAAGAAATCATGAAACGAATAAGTCGTAGTTACTGAATAATTACCAGCTAAATTAGTTGAGCAAAATCTAAACATACTTACTGTATGTTTGTCTTTACTTGGCATAACTTGATCAGTTGTATTAAATTTCAAAACTAAACTTACTGAACCTGTAACAGGTGAAGTAGCAAAGTTACCGATAACTTTAACTTTAGTAGAAAACTTACCTGCAGGAATAATTAATGATGCTGGATCAATTGAATATTGACTAACATTACCAGTTGATGAAGGATCTAATGTGAAACTTAAGGTCCTATCAGAAGTTGAAGACTTAGTAACGCCAACTTCTATTTCAACTGATGATACCCCTGAATTACTAACAGGAAGAGAAGATGTAGCCGTTTTAAATAAATACGACGTAATATCACCGCTGTATGCTTTCTGATTTTCGTCAGAGGAATCGCAACTAATAAACAATGATATAGTTGCTAATAAAGCTAATTTAATAAAATTTATTTTTTTCATTTTTTAAATATTTAGTTTGAATAACCAGGATTTTGAACAATCGTTAGATTTCCTGCAATCTCATCTTGAGGGATTGGAAATGTAAATCTAAAATCATCAATTGGAAGAGTTAAAGGTGTATTTGGTACACTATCATCTGTAATATTTCTATCGATACTTTTATTTGTAAGAGCTCCTAACCTTTTCAAGTCGAGATATCTATGACCTTCGAAACAAAGTTCTTTTCTTCTTTCTAATAATATATCCGTTAAAGCTTCTTGTGCATTTGAATAAACAGGTAAACTTTGAGAAGCTGTAAACCTAGCATCTCTAATAGATTTAACTCTTTGAGCTGCGGCAGCAAGATCTGGAGAAGCTTTTCTAGCTTCACACTCTGCAATAATCAATACTAATTCAGAAACTCGGAAAAGTTTTAAATCATTTCTCAATGGCTGAGAAGTTTTTCCTGGATATTTGTCTATTACGATATTATCAGATATTAAATAATCTGCTGCTGTTAAATAATTAGCATTAATAGCAGATGAAACATCTACAAATCTATTTCTTCTAATATCTCCAGTTGAACCATTAAGTTGGTTAAATAAATTTCTTCCCATATCATGGAAAATACCACCGTTATTTTCTGAAATATTAAATGCAAAAATACCACCAATGTTTGACCAAGCTCCAGCAGACGGTCTAGAAGCAGCGAAAATTATTTCACCTCTATCTAAATCGTTCCACATCATACCTGCAGATGAAGAAGTACTTCCACCGTATGTAGTAGCAGTAGCCAGACTCAAACCAGAATTAGTTATTGCACTTTGAGCATATTGTTTTGCCAAATCAAACAAACCTCTGTACAAATACATTCTAGATCTTACAGCATCAATCATACCACGCGTTACATATTTGTAGTTTACGTTCGTTGCTGCAAGGTTGTCTTGTGCAAAGTTTAAATCAGCTTCCATTAAAGCATAGATTTCAGAGTTTTTAACACGTGGTAACTTCGCATCGATAGCTGGAACATAATCCAAAAGCATAACTCCTAAAGCATCATTATCAGCCATGTTAGTAGAATAAAATGCTTGCAATTGTAAATAAGCATAAGCTCTAATAGCTCTTGCCTCAGCAATAATTGATTGTTTGGTAGCTTCATCAGCTGGAGTTGTTGTAACAACTAAATCAGAAACTTCAATTAATCTGTTAATTCTATTTATTAATGCATACTGTGATAACCACAATGAAGAAGCATATCCATCATTTGCATTAAAAATATATCTGTGTAATTCTAGACCTTGACCACCACTACTTTTTCCAATACCAACTTCATCAGTAAATATTGCAGTAAATTCAATTTCGTTAGTATTGTTTACACGGTTATACACAGAACCAATAAGGAATTGTCTTAAATTATTAACCGTTTTAAATGATGCAGCGTTGTCAATTTCGCCATCTTGTGTAATATCAAGTGCATCTTGACAAGAAACGACTAAAAATGCTGAAAATACTATTATTAATAAACTCTTAAATTTTTTCATATTATATATTTTTTAAAATTAAAATCCAATGCTTGCACCAAATGAAATAGTTCTTGGATTTGGGAAGTTTGTAACAGACAAACTTGTTATAGCTTCAGGATCGAAACCTCTCCATTTTGTCCAAGTCAACAAATTTTCACCTTGAACAAAAAATCTCAAACTGTTAATTGAAGTATCTTTCAAATGTTTTTTAGGAAAATTATATCCTAAATTAACATTTTTCAATCTAATAAAAGATGAATCATACAAAAATCTATCTGAGTCACCATTGAAAGCTTCGTTAGTTACAGTCAATGAAGGTATATTTGATCCAGTGTTTGTAGGAGTCCATGCATTCAATAAATCTGATGTCATGTTGTCCTGACCAATAAATGCAGAGTTGTATGCCCATGATAATTGATTGTCAATTCTCCAAACATCATATTGATATGAAAATAAAGTGTTTAAGTAGAAATTATTGTAATCAATGTTAAAACCAAAACCACCTTGATATACTGGTATGTTACTTTTTCCTGTAGCTCTTCTATCTTTTGTTGGATCTGGAGTTTCAGTTAAATTATTATTTGCATCAAAAAACATCAAGTTTCCAGTTGCAGGGTTTACACCAGCGTAAGGAATTAGATTCCATTCTCTAACAATATTCCCAACTTGTAATAATTGAGACACACCATTTTGATTAGTTGCCAACAATTCAGTAACTTCATTTTTATTATAGGAAGAATTTGCAAATATTGAAACACCTAGATCATTAGTTTTAATTAATTTATACTTTAAACTTAATTCAACCCCACTGTTTACTAATTCACCATTATTGGCATTAAATACATATTGACCAGTAACAGCAGATGTGTTTACAGAATTAAACAAGTCTGAAGTAACCTTTTTGTAAACATCAATATTACCTTCTAATCTATTATTGAATGTAATAAAATCTAAACCAATGTTAGATTGTGTTATTTTTTCCCAACCTAAAGTAGTTAGTGCAATGTTACTTAAACCAATACCAGGAACGTTTTCATAACCATTAACCGTAGAATTTAAATCTCTGATTAAGTTGTTTGCTGTTAACAATGAAGGAAAACCGTAGGCAGCAGCACTTATATTTTGATTACCATTAGTACCATACGAAGCTCTAAGCTTTAACATGTCAAAACCTGAATTAGCCATAAACTTCTCTTTATCGATATTCCATCTACCTGAAACAGACCAGAAAGTTCCCCATCTGTTTTCTTCCGTAAAACGGTATGATGCGTCTCTTCTGAATACTGCACTAAAACCAAATCTATCTGCATAGTTATATTCAGCATCAACGAAAGCCGCTAAAGTACCACCACTTAACTTTGAACCAGAAACAGTAGAAATATAAGAGTTAGGAGTCGCAGGATTGAATGCAACATAACCAGTACCAGCCCCAGGAGAGTAATTCAACGGATTTAAACCATTTTGGAAAGCAGATATTGAGGTATAATGTGATTTTGTGTACTCAAAATAACCAGTAGCACTAATTTCGTGAACATCTTTAAATTTTTTATTGTATCCTAAACTAGCAATGTTAGTAAAAGTTAAATCTTTAAAATTTGATCTTTGTTCAGATCCTCCAAATTGCTCATTTCTACTACGGGCAACAACAAGTGCAAGATATGAAGTAGGAGATCTTGCAAATACACCATCACTATCCTTAATATCAATACCTGTTCTATTTCTTACCGTAAAATTAGGAGTCAATTTGTATGACCCAGAAAAGTTTACCACTGCAGTATTTTCGGTAAAAAAACTTGGTAAACTATTTTTTCTTAAAATGTCTTGCAATACATAAGTATCATTAGCACCACTGAAGTCAGTTCCAATACCAGCTAAAAGCTCAGCACCAGTGTTATATGGGCTTGGTGGTAAATAAGGCATACCCATAACCGCTCCATGCAAAGGGTTTTGGATAGTGTTATTATTTACAGCCGAATTAGTCTCTTGATTTAATTGATTTCTTTTTGAATGACCAAGAGCAATTTGAGTATCGTAAGTGAATTTACCATCTTTTGATTTACCTTGCATATTGTTTCTTATCGAAAATCTCTTGAAAT
>JBIPNF010000210.1:0-4247 GCA_044373885.1 Flavobacterium sp.
TTCATTGCCTTCGGATGCAAATAACTGTATTGGACAAGCAGCACTAACCGTGGCTGGTAATGCAGATTTTGAATTAAATGTTGATAATGGATTGCAAGTTGTCATTACTTCAGGCTATTCAGTTCTGGATAATCTTTGTCCTGGTGTGCACGATTTAAAAATTACGGACAATTGCGGAGATACACTTCACGCAACTCTTTTAATCCCTGTTGACTCAAATTATGTCTATAATAATCCCTATTTAGACTCAATGGCTGTAGATTCCTTAGGTGCCACAGTTTCAAATTGTACGATTTATTATAACTCCATTGATACAGCCTATATCGATTCGATTTGGTCGGTTGGAAATATTGTAAATGTAATTTGGAATATCGTTGACGCCAATGGCTCAAATTACGATACCACATCCTATACGTTAAACAATGGTAATGGTGTTTATCTCCTTCAATTGAATCTGTTTTGTCCAACTAAATCACTTGGTGATTACTTTACAGTAACACAAGCAATTTACTTTGAAAATGGTAATGTATTTATCACTGGAATTGATGAAAAGGATCTGCATCCTATCTCTATTCATCCAAATCCAACAAATGATTTTGTTTCAATTACTAGCGCCAACCATGACATTAAACGCATTATCATTTATGATTTATACGGAAAAGAACTGCAGAATGAAGTTCAAAACGGTAATACCTATTTAATTAATTTGAATGATAAACCAGCAGGAATTTACCTATTTAACATCATAACAACCAAAGGGGAAGTGACCAAACGAGTTGTGAAACAGTAATCGTAAATCCCTGCCATTTGGTGGGGATTTTTTGTTATAATTTGAAATCCTAGATTCAATTATAAAGGAAAGGTTCTTATTATAGATTTTTACAATTTAGATTTTGTAGCAATTACTTTTCCAAAGACGAAATAGTCATTCATTATATACCAAGTTCAATTAAATATCGTTACTTTGTGCTTAACTATTTTTAAAATTACCTATGAAAAAATACCTACCAATCATTTTCATTTTGTTATTCACACATTTAAATGCTCAAATTTACTCGCGTGACTATAATTGGTATACCCCATTTGAAAATAGTTCTGATAGTCTGAATATTGCACATGATCCAATTCATAATAGAATTTTCATGAGTGGAATGGGTAGTCAAATTCAACAAAAATGGCCATCATTTACACACTTGGACTTAACTACATTTTCAACTATAGGAAACAGACTAGAGATTAACGGAGAAATTGTTACAGCAATTCCAGATGGGGAAGGTGGATATTATATTGCAGGAAAATTTACGAAAATTAATGGTCAACAACGAACCTATTTAGCTCAAATAGATGCAAACAATGAATTGACAAGTTTTAATCCTACTATTACATATTTCTTTCCGCCAAATGCGTCAATAAATACACTTAAAATTGCAAATAACATATTGTTTATTGGCGGAGGCATTTCAACAGTTAATGGCCAATCGAGATTAAATGTAGCTGCTTTTGATATTTTAACTGGAAATCTAACTAGCTGGGCTCCAAATCCGAATGGTGTAATAAAGGCTATTGAGTTTATAGATAATAAAATTATTCTAGGTGGTAGTTTTACAATGACTTCTGGAGTTAATAGAAATAATATTGCATCGTATGATTTAAATTTAAATTTAACAAGTTGGAATCCAAGCCCTAACGGAGCTGTTACACTTGTAAAAAAAGGTGGAGGAAATATTTATATATCGGGATATTTCACAACTTTTGATTTGCAACCAAGAGTCAGACTCGCCGAAATTGACACGAGTACAATGTTACTTACTTCTTTTGATGTTGCCATAAATAGTGGGTATATCAACGTCCTTTTGGTTGATCAAAATCAATTATACATTGCTGGAAATATGACTAATGTTGATGGTGTTTCCACTCAAAATTTCGCTGCAATTGATTTGCTTACACAGTCAATAAATCCCAATTTAATCCAAACAAATGGAATGATTAATTCTTTAGTATGGAATGATGGTAATCTTCTTTTGGGAGGTGAATTCACCGTTGTAAACAACGAATCGAAAAAATATTTTGTCGAATTTAATCCTATAACGGGAGTAACCAATGGTCATCAATTGTCTTTGAATAATACTATCCAAACTATTTCACGATATGGGACAGGTATAATTTTATCAGGTACATTCGATGTATTAAAATTATTTCCATCAAACCATATTAATTGTTTTAATGCTCATACAGGAGAGATTGTCAATTCTCCAATTCAAAGTAATGGACCTATTCATGAAATGTCGATTGATGGAAGATATTTGAGTATACTTGGAGACTTCACACAAGTCAATGGATTACCCAGAAATAAAGTTGCAATATTTGATTTATTTGGTGACAGTTTATTGCAATTTAATTTAAACGAAAATATAACTATTGATTTAGAAAGTTGCTCAATACAAATAAGTGAAGAAGAACTTTACTTGGAAACAAGCATTTATGGCAGTGATGAAATTATTGCGATACCGATTTTTAATGGAGATAGTTTAAGAATTGTAGCAAATGCTTCTTTTGATCCTAATGCAAATTTTGGAGGAATTTATAATTTTAATATAAAGGATAGCCTTTTACTACTTACCGGTATATTTAATTCTGTTAACGGGGAAACCAGAGCTTCTTTTGCTATAGTCAATAAAAATTCAGGTATTGTGCATCCACTTGATTTAGGATTGACATACCAACCATATCTAGTAGTTTCAACTCATGATGCTATAATTAAGGGTAATACACTTTATCTTGCTGGTCAATTTGATTTCTCTAATAATCTACCAATGGAGGGAGTTATTTCCGTAGATATTAATTCAGGCATCCTTTCTCAAATAGCACCTAATTATGGAAATTTTATTGGCCTCGATCTTGATTTAAAACACGACATTTTACGAATAGCATCTGAACCTCAATACTTTGAGTATGACTTGAACACAAATGCCGTGTATGACACTCTAATTATAAACAATGATCATGTTGTAACTATCCATCATTTTGGAGATAAATTATTTGCATATGATGAACTAGATTTTACCGTTTACAATGCCTGCGATAATATTTCTGTTTTATCTGTTAATGTTCCATGTTCATATACTTGGCAAGGAACGACATATATTCAATCCGGATTTTATGCACATGAAATTAATAACCCTTTGGGATGTGATTCAACAGCCTATTTAAATTTGACTATTTTAAACTCCGAGAGTTATAATCCAGTTCATTATTGTGGCAGTCAATTTACGTCAAATAATGGTTCTATTTATTCTCAATCTGGACTTTACAACGAGATTTACACGAATATATACGGTTGCGATTCAATTGCTAGAATAAATTTACACATTTACCCAACTTATGATACAACAATAAGTATTTTAAATGGCAGTAGCTCCTATTTTTGGGCAGATGCAAACGAAACTTTAACTTCTACTGGAGTGTACCAACATGTTTTCCAGTCAATAAATGGTTGTGATTCTGTAATAAATTTAGATTTGAATTTGATTCTCCCAATAAATTATACAACCAGCAATCCAACTGAATTAGCAAATGGAAATATGAAGGGTCTATTTATTGATTCCATTAACCAAGTTGTATTAGTTGGAGGATCATTTAGCGGATTCCATCAAAAAGGAGTGTTAATACAAAAATTACCAAATTCAGAAAATCCTGAGGTTCTATGGAGTATTGATAGTGTATTTAGTTCAAATGGTTATGGAGGTATTGAACGAATTTTGAGTGATGAAAATGGCGGTGCGTATGTTATAGGAGGATTCACTCAAATAGGTGATAGCTTAAGGAGTAATATTTGTCACGTAGATTCAAATTTTAAGGTTACAGCTTGGAATCCAAACTTAACCGGTTTAAATCTTTTTTTAGCTGCTGCTAATGCAGATTATTTATTCTTATTGTCACCAAATTTCCCAAATGATAGTATTGTTAAAGTAAATCGATTGACGGGCAATGTAGAATCTTTAAATCTTTCTATTTCAAATACGGACAATTTGTACCAAATTGTTGCAACTAATGACCATGTTTTTTTGGTTGGCAAATTTGTATCAAATGGTACTTATGGAATAATAAATTATAACTTGAACACAAATACATTTCAAAAAATTTCAATTAATTCCAATAGTTACGTTTCAAAAATACATATAGATGCCAATAAAATTTATGCTATTGGTGGATTTACGCAAATTGCAGGAAATAGTAGAAATAAGCTT
>JBIPNF010000211.1:0-4241 GCA_044373885.1 Flavobacterium sp.
CGAGGTAAAGATTCTGCAACAGGACAGTTCGGAGACGTTAATGTCATTAGGATTTTAACCTCATTGTCTTCATTTATCATTACATCATAAATGAGCCCTAACTCATAAATATCAACAGGTATTTCCGGGTCGTAAATTCCCTTTAATTTTTTTACTACGTTATCTCCTAAGTTAATTGTATCTGTGTATTCTTCCATTTTTTTTAATTTCTTTCGTTTTTTTATTCATAAGTAACTGATAATAAAGTAATTGTATCCAATAGAGACGTTATTTTATTAACAGCAAAATCATTGTTTGAAAATAGTATATGAGGTATTATTTTATTACTATATTTTTTATTTAAAGTAATTTCATTGGTCTGAAAACCTAATTTATTTTCAAAAGTGTACGTCCCTAAGGTTTTTTCGTCATTTAAAAAGTTGATTTTTTTTAATTGTGAATCAAATGATTCTTCATAATTTACATTTGGATAGTTCGTATATATCTGTTTTTTGTTGTAATCAATAACAACATTGAAACTAAAAGGCTGGTAAGTGCCTTTAAAATATTTTTTTAAAATTACGTTTAAAGCCGCATTCCCTCTGGTGAAAAACAGTGTTGTTTTATGCTTTATTGCATCGTAAGCCCCATCTATTGTATGTGTTGAATGGTATAAAATGTTGCCTAGTTTATTATTATCTTCATAGTTTAGACTCTTTATATTAACAGATCCAATAACTTTTGTCGAATCTAATGGACTTGCTGTTTTTGAAAATTTTAATTTTGGAAATTCCATTTTCAATACTAATGTGTCTGCATAAAGTTGGTCATTTTCAATAAAAAAATTTGATTTTTGTTCGTAAACAAATTTAATTTTTGAATGTGTTTCTGACAATGAAGTCTGTGAGAAAACAATATTGCAAAATAAAATTAGACTATAGAAAAATACTTTTTTCATACGATAAAAATTAATTTTTTGCTTCAAATGCCAAAGCATACATTTTTATGTTTTTAATCATCGATACCAATCCATTGGCGCGGGTTGGTGATAAATGTTCTTTCAAACCAATTTCATCTATAAAATCCAAATCGGCTGCTAAAATATCGGCTGCTTTTTGATTGGAAAAGGTACGAATTAAAATGGCGATAATTCCTTTGGTTAAAATCGCATCACTATCCGCAGTAAAAACAATTACATCGCTATTTTGTTCTCCCTTTAACCACACTTTCGATTGACAACCCTTAATAATATTGTCCTCGGTTTTGAATTCTTCTTTTATTAAAGGTAACTTTTTACCCAACTCGATGATGTATTCGTAGCGCTCCATCCAATCGTCGAACATCGAAAATTCGTCTACAATTTCGTCTTGTATAGCTTTTATTTTCATTCTTCTGCTTTAAATAATGCGTTTACCATTTCTACAACTTTTTGGATTTCTTTTGGAGGAGTACCATGATCAAAACTTGTCGTTTCAAATGTTTTCCCTTTAAATGATATCTTTAAATTTGCAAATGCAGCTCCGTCATAAGATCGTTTATTTGTTGGCGCTTTTAAATTTGGCAAACCGTCCAAATCAACTTTATTAAATTCAGAAAGTAACACGTTCCAATCGGCATCTGAAATTTTCTGAACTATTGGAGTTTTGATACCTTTTCTATCATTAGTAAAAGAAATGGTGTGACTTTGAACTACCAATTTTTGATAAAACCCTCTTGTATTGGCTTCGTATTGAATTACCAAAGTCTCATAATTTTGCTTTTCAGGTGCTAAAGTGCTTTTACTAGAATCGCAACCCGAACAAACAAATAATAGTGCCGCTAAAAATGTAAGTACTTTCATAATTTTAGTTTTTTATGATAACATTAATTGTGCTCTTTTTACTCCTTCTACAAAGATATCAATTTCTTCTTTGGTATTATAAAACGCAAATGATGCTCTAATAGTTCCTGGGATTTTGAAAAATTCCATGATAGGTTGCGCGCAATGATGTCCCGTTCGAACTGCAATTCCCAATTTGTCAATTATGGTACCAATATCATACGGATGAATCCCATCAATATTAAAAGAAATCACAGATGTTTTTTCTTTGGCAGTCCCATAAATTTTTAATCCTTCAATTTCTAATAAGCGTTTGGTGCCATAATCTAACAATTCTTTTTCTTGAATTTGGATGTTTTCAAAACCAACTTGATTCATATAATCAACAGCTGTTCCAAGGGCAATTCCTCCTGCGATATTTGGGGTTCCAGCTTCAAATTTATGAGGCAATTCGGCATAGGTAGTTTTCTCGAAAGTCACTTCTTTAATCATTTCACCACCTCCTTGATAAGGCGGTAATTTATTCAACCATGCTTCTTTTCCATATAAAATTCCTGTTCCTGTTGGTCCACAAATTTTATGCCCCGAAAAAACATAAAAATCACAATCCAATTCTTGTACATCTGGTTTCAAATGTGGAACCGCTTGTGCGCCATCGATCAATATTGCAGCTCCAAATTCATGGGCTTTGTCAATCATATATTGAATTGGATTGACTGTTCCCAAAGCATTCGAGATATGGTTTACAGTAACGATTTTGGTTTTATTAGATACTAATTTATCGAATTCAGCCATTATTAATTCTCCGTTTTCATCCATTGGAATCACACGTAAAACGGCTCCTGTTTTCTCGCATAACATTTGCCAAGGCACAATATTAGAATGGTGTTCCATTGCAGAAACCAAAACCTCATCGCCTGATTTCAATAGAGATGCAAAACCATTGGCAACTAAGTTAATACCATGTGTCGTTCCTGATGTAAAAAGTACTTCATGAGCAAATTTTGCATTAATATGTTGTTGGATTTTTCCCCTTGAAGTTTCGTAAGCATCAGTAGCCAATTGACTCAACGTGTGAACGCCACGGTGAATGTTGGCATTAATTTCTTGGTAATATTTGGCAATCGCATCAATCACAACTTGTGGTTTTTGCGAAGTGGCGCCGTTGTCGAAATATACCAATGGTTTCCCGTTTACCTTTTGGGAAAGAATAGGAAAATCGGCTCTAATTTTTTGAATATCTAACATTTCTTTATTTAGAATTTTTCTAAATACAAAAGTAGTAAAACTTCTATAGTTTTTAGTGAAACAGCTGTTAATAATTAAGCAAAATTAAGTTCAATTACAATGAATTAAATTATAATTTTGAGAAATATAAAGTATAATTATAAGGTCTTTTGAAAGAACACTAATAAAAAAACCCGACAGGTTTTAAAAATCTATCGGGTCTAAATTATAATTTAAAACTACAAATCAAATCCCATTTTCACCCCCAAACGTGTGGCAATAATCTTAGTAATTCGTTGTTTTAATTCAGGTATTTTAATACTTTCGATTACCGCATTCGAAAATGCATACATTAATAATGCCTTTGCTTCTTTTTTTGGAATTCCGCGCTGTTGCATATAAAACATTGCTGTTTCATCTAATTGTCCAATGGTACAACCGTGAGAACATTTTACGTCATCAGCAAAAATCTCCAATTGTGGTTTGGCATTTATTGTTGATTTGTCTCCCAATAAAATGTTGTTGCTTTTTTGGAAAGCGTTCGTTTTCTGCGCTTCTCTTTCAACGAAAATTTTTCCATTGAAAACCCCTGTCGAACGATCGGAATAGATTCCTTTATAATCTTGGTGGCTTTCGCAATTGGGTGTCGAATGTTGCACCAAAGTATAATGATCTACGTGTTGCTTGTCGCCAATAATCGTAATTCCGTTTAGGTTGCTGACAATGTGTTCGCCAAAATGATAGAAATTCAAGTTGTTTCTCGTCAAGTTTCCACCAAATGAAAAGGTGTTTACAGAAACATTGGTTTCCTTCTGTTGCGAAACATAAGTGTTATCAATTAGATTGGCTTCGAGGTTGTCATTTTGAATTTTATAATAATCAACAATCGCTCTTTTTTGGGCAAAAATCTCCGTAACAGAATTGGTTAAACCCGGTCCCGACTCAATTCGGGATTCATTTAAACTTTGGTGTCTTTCGATAATTTGAACGTGTGAATTTTCACCAACAATAATCAAGTTTCTAGGCTGAACCAAAAGTGCTGCTTCGCTTCCTGTAGAGAAATACATAATTTCAATTGGCTTGTCAACGACTTTGCTTTTTGGAATATTTATATACGCTCCCTCATTGGCGAAAGCCGTATTTAAGGACGTTAAACTTTCGTCTTTATTGGCAATTTTATTGAAATAATTGTCAATAACCATCTTGTATTTGGGCT
>JBIPNF010000212.1:0-4238 GCA_044373885.1 Flavobacterium sp.
TTTGATTGTTAATCGTTACAAATCCCAAACCATTCCCCCAACGTCTTGAAATTCCATCGGCATAACCAATAGGAATTGTAGCAATTATTGAAGTTTTTTGAGCTACAAATCGTCTTCCATAACCCACGCTTTCGCCTTTTTCGATGGTTCTTATTTGGGAAATTATAGATTTTAAAGTCCCGACATTTTCTAAGAAACGCTGTTCATTGGCATCATTTGAAACCCCATACAATCCAATTCCTAGTCGAACCATATCATATTGTGCCTGAGAAAAATTGCTAATTCCTGAAGTATTCAAAATATGACGAATAGGATTTATTTGCAAATCGGATATTATTTTTGAAGATAATTTTTCGAATAAATCAATTTGTAAAAGTGAAAAATCTCGGTGTTCCAATGCGTCGCTTGTCGCCATGTGTGACAAAATACTTTTCACTTTCACGTATTTATTGTCTTTCAAAACGGCAATCAAATCAGCAATTGTTTCTTCTTCAAAACCCAAACGATGCATTCCAGTATCGAGTTTTATGTGAATTGGAAAGGCATTTAATTTTTTCTGTTTTGCCAATTGCAAAAATGAATGCAATCCTTTCAAGCTGTAAATTTCGGGTTCTAATTCATGTTGAATAATAGCAGAAAAACTCGTGGTTTCAGGATTTAAGACCATAATCGGCATCTTAATTCCCGAATTTTTCAACGAAATTCCTTCATCGGCAAAAGCCACGCCCAAATAATCTACATTGTGATGTTCTAATAATTTGGCAATTTCAAATCCGCCGTTTCCATAGCCAAAAGCTTTAACCATAACCATCATTTTTGTGGTGGGTTTTAGCTTAGATTTATAAAAATTCAAGTTGTGACTGATGGCATTCAGATTTATTTCAAGAACGGTTTCGTGTGTTTTTTCTTCTAAAAGAGCAACGATTTTCTCAAATTCGAAAACGCGCGCCCCCTTTATTAAAATTGTTTCATCACCAAAAGTCAAACCATCGAATTTTGAAATAAACGCTTCTGTATTTTTGAAAGTGGTACAATTTATAAATTTGTTTTTATATTCTGAAATCGTTTCGCCAATGCAAATTACTTTGTTGATTTTGTTGGAAAGTATCAACTGCGAAACTTTAGAATACAGCTCTTCATTGCTCAAACCACTTTGAAAAATATCCGAAAGAATTACTGTTTTCTTTTTATGCTGCTTCTGACTCTCTAGGAAATCCAATGCGATTTTCAACGACTGAAAATCAGAACTGTAACTGTCGTCAATGAGCGTTGAATTGTGAATTCCGTTTTTTACTTTCAAACGCATTTCAACAGGGAAAAGCAATTCCATTCGGTCTTCAATGGTTTTAAAATCATAGTTGAAATAGAGCAAAACCATCAAGCAATGAATCGCATTTTCTATTGAAGCATCATCTTGAAAAGGTATTTTTATGTCAAATTTTGAGCCCGAATGGTTTATTTGCAAAACCGTTTTGTCCAGAACGGGTTTGATTTTAATGAAAACATTTGCAGTTTCTTCTTTGCAACTCCAAGAAAAAGTTTTTATTTTAGAATCTAAAAATGCTTCTACGGTTTTGTTTTTATTGCAAATTAGAATTTCAGAATTTTCGAAAAGTTTCAATTTCTCTTTGACTTTCTCTCCAAAATTTGCAAATCCTTCATCGTGAGCAGAACCGATATTGGTTAGAATTCCAATTTTTGGATGGATTATTTTCTCTAGTTTTTCCATTTCATTTCTCGTGGAAATACCTGCTTCAAAAATCCCTAAATTGTGTTTTTCATTGATGGAAATCACAGATAAGGGAACGCCAACTTGTGAATTGTAACTTTTTGGACTTCTGATAATTGTATAATCAGGACTTAAAAGAAAATTGAGCCATTCTTTTACAATCGTTTTTCCGTTGCTTCCAGTAATTCCGATAATTGGGAAGTGGAATAAATTCCTGTAGTAAGCAGCAAATTTTTGTAAGGCTACAAGCGTGTTTTCAACCAAAAGAAAATTAGCCTTGTCCTTTAAATTTTCAGGAATTGAGGTGACTACAAAATTCTGAACCCCTTTTTCAATTAACTCTTCAATGTAAATATGTCCGTCATTATTGGGGCCAACCAACGCAAAAAACAACGTAGTCTTTCCGTTTTGCATGGAGCGACTGTCGATGGAAATATGGTCTACTTCAAATGAATTCGAATTTTCGAACCATCTGGAATTAAGTATTGGGACGATATTTTTTATATTTAAACTCAATTAAGACGTTTTATTTTTTTGTGGATTTGGATTCGTCTTCTTTTTCTTCGTTTTTTTTCATCGCATAAAAATAAGCGGCGCGACTCAACGGTTCATATTCTTCCGTTTCTCCAAGCATTACGAGTTTATCGCCATCAGCTTTTCTAAAGCTATAATTGGCTAAATTTCCTGTTCGCGTACAAACAGCGTGAACTTTTGTGACATATTCGGCAGTTGCCATTAATGCAGGCATTGGACCAAAAGGATTTCCTTTAAAATCCATATCTAATCCCGCAACAATTACTCGAATGCCTTGATTGGCTAAATCATTACAAATTTTCACGATTTCGTCATCAAAAAACTGCGCTTCATCAATGCCAACAACATCACATCCTTGTGCCAATATTGCAATATTTGCGGCGGCAGGAACAGGTGTAGAGCGAATTTCATTAGAATCATGAGAAACCACCATTTCATCATGATAGCGCGTGTCTATTGCTGGCTTGAAAATCTCCACTTTTTGCTTTGCAAATTGCGCCCTTTTTAATCTTCGGATTAGCTCTTCGGTTTTTCCCGAAAACATGGATCCACAGATTACCTCAATCCACCCAAATTGTTCTTTATGATTTACTGTATTTTCGAGAAACATTTTTTTACTTTTCTTGCTCTTAAAATGAATAGTTTTTATTACTTTGTAACGCTAACAAACCGACTTAAAATTTTTATACTTTTACGTCGTTTCAAATGTAGAAAATTTTTATCAAAGGTTTCTTCTTCCTTTGCCTAAATAAAAGATAAAAGAAGACATTTTTTTAACACGAACACTCTTACGGACTATAATTTTAAAGTTATGAAAAAAAAGTTGGAAGCTGATTTAATCAGTATCGCACACCGAATTTTAAAGCTAAAAAACAAATCGGAACTCACTCAATTGCATCAAGAAACGCAAAAATTGTATGAGAAATTATCTGTTTTGAAATTTGTTGAAGAAAATTTTTCGGATGTAAAGCCAACAATTGGTCTTTCAAAAATGGAAGAATTAGTAGCGTCAATATTCGATAATGAAGAAATTATTGTTGAAGATGAGGTTTTATTGGTTCCCGCCGAAACAGAAAACGAAATAACTTCTGAGGAAATTGAAGAAGAACCGATTCCAGTTTTTGAAGAAGAAATTTTTGAAGAAGAAATGCTTACCGAAGAAGCCGAAGAACCAATTGCTGTATCTGATGATAAACCTGATTTTGAGCCCCATTTTGAATTATTCAAAGAAGAGAAAGTTCAATCTAAAAAATCGAATGCAGAAGCGAAACAAATCTCTTTTGAAGACATGTTAGGCTCCAGTTCAGAACCAATTTTTGAACGTGTTCAAACCAAAACGGTTTCTGAGGAAATATCGGAGGATTCTTTGGAAGAAATGGAAGCAGAAGAGCCAGAAGTTTCTGAAAAAGAAGAAATGGTCTTTTCACCTGCTTTTGAAATGTTAGCACCAGAAGAATTAGATGAAGTGGAAGTTGTTGAGGAAAAATTGGAAACAAAAAAATCTAATCTAATTAATGATAGTTTTGCAAAGACAATTTCTTTTGGATTGAATGATAAAATAGCTTTCGAAAAACAATTATTTGGCGGAAGTAGTGAAGATTTAAACCGCGTAATTTCGCAATTAAGTACGTTTGATACTTTTGATGAAGCCGAAAATTTCATTGAAGATATGGTAAAACCAGATTACAATAATTGGGAAGGAAAAGACGATTATGTAGCCCGTTTTATGGAAATTGTGGAGAAGAAATTTGCTTAAATCCACATTGTTATTTCAAATAAATCCGCTGATAATTCTTAAAATTACGGCTCGTTTGCATTAAAATTATTTTAATTATGTCAAAATTATATATCGTTCCTACGCCTATTGGAAATCTCGAAGACATGACCATTCGTGCGATTCGAATTCTCAAAGAAGTCGATTTGATTTTGGCAGAAGATACCAGAACGAGCGGAAAATTACTAAAACATTTTGAAA
>JBIPNF010000213.1:0-4226 GCA_044373885.1 Flavobacterium sp.
TAAACAGATTTATTTAAATAACAAAACTCGATAGAGCGGATTTAAAATCCTTGTCAATATAGACATGGAAAAAATGAGTGGGTTTAATAAAAAATTTTAGAATTATAGAATTTCATAATAAGCACTATTATAAATCCGAGTTATCAGCTTAAAAAATAATTACAATCAAATTACGAAAAATAAAATTTAACAATATGAAAAAATTATTTTGTTTAATAATATTAATAATTATCACTTCTTGTTCCAAAAACGGAGATGAATTAATAGGAGAATACATAAGCGGACAAAAACATACTTATATCAATAAAGCCGGAGATGATGGATATTTCATAACTTTTACTAATGATTATAATTATGATGGCCAAAATCCTATTTATTGCACATTTAAAAATGGTTGTTTCATTCACAGCTATGGTAAAGAAAGTTTCCCTGTAATTTGTATCAACGGAAATCAATTAATTAATAAAAGAGGTTTGCTTTTTCACAAAGTGATAGTTAAAGTAAAATGAACTCAACTCTTGAAGTGTTCTTAAAAATTGAACATTAATATTAGTTTGGATTGCTGTACGAAGTCTCCCGAATCGCTCGGGTGCAATTTGCGGCAATAATAAAATAAAATAATTTAAACTTATAATAGTATTATTACGGTTTGTTTTTTCAATAAATAATTAAAATACACTATATCACAATGAACCACGCAAGTTTTACTATAATAAAAAAAGAGCTAATTAAAGAGCTAACCAATATAACTAAATCATTAGGTAAGGTTTCAAAGCACAATAGAATAGCTATATTAGAATTAACAATTACAGATGATTTGTTAACCATCGTAATTCCAGGAATCAAAATAGAAATGAAATGTGAAACTAAAGGCTCTGCTAAAGCTACTATTGGTTTGTATTATTTTAAAGATATTTTTGAAAATTCAAATGGCACAACAGTTGAATGTAACATAACTGATGATAATATAAAAATTGGAGGCACTACAGTCAGTTGTCAAACTACTTTTTTTGAAACGGATAGCATTTTAAGAAGTATAAAATTACCAATAAACTATACAGATTTACATGTTTTGCAGTTAGAAAATAATGGTTATACAATTGAAGAATTAAGATTTAATGAATTGGAGTTTACCTTACATACAGCTAAGAAAAATTTAAAAAAGAACATTAGAAACTCTAAAGTAATACTCGATGTTTATGGTTTTACTGCAAAAGAAATTGAAAACCTTATTGAACTAAAAATAAAAGCCCGATAGCGCGGATTTGCAATCCGTGCAAGTAAATAAAAAAAGTAGTTCTGGACTTACTGAACTCTGAAATAGAATCTGAAATAAATTCAGATTGACAAATCGGGGTGAAATTCAGATTGAAAAATCTAAATGCAATTTCTTAGCCCCGGTAGCAGCGACATCCTGTTGTGGCGGGTTTCGCCACAACAGATAGAGTGAATAACGGGACGAATGGTGTGATAAAAGGGAATTTGTGCTCCAAAAAAACAAACTAAAATTTATGCTCTTTTTTTGTAATGACCACTAAAGATACAAACGAAATTACGGCAGCAACGGTTAAATAATACCCCACAAAATCAATTCCGTAGTTTTTAGCCAGCCAAATGGCAATCATGGGTGCAAAAGCAGCGCCTATAATTCCCGCAAAATTAAACGTGAGAGAAGCGCCTGAATACCGCACTTCGGTGGGAAAAAGTTCCGACAAAAAAGTGCCCATTGGTCCGTAGGTCAATCCCATTAAAGTCATTCCAATACTTAAAAATAAAGAAACTAAAGTGGTGTTTCCGGAACCCAAAAGCAATGCAAAGGTCAATCCAAATACAGCAATGGCAGCTGAAATCACCATTAAAATGGTACGTCTTCCAAATTTATCGGCTAAAAGTGCCGAAATAGGAATGGCAATTCCAAAAAACAAGACTGATAACAATTGTAAAACAAGAAAATCTCTTCTTGTAAATCCTAAATCGGTGGTGGCCCAACTCAAAGAAAAAACAGTCATTAGATAAAAAACGACAAAAGTTGCCACCGCAGCCAAAGTCCCAAAAAATAGCTCCCGGCGGTAGGATTTCAGCAAGGTGAACAAAGGAATTTTTACGCTTTTTTTGGATTCAACCGCAGTTATAAACGAAGGCGTTTCGGTAATTTTTAACCGAATATAAAAACCTACAAGTACCAAAACAGCACTCGAAATAAATGGAATTCTCCAGCCAAAATCAAAAAATTGGGCTTCTGTTAAGGTGTCATTCAACAAAAGAAAAGTTCCTCCGGAAAGCATTAAACCAATGGGAGCGCCCAATTGTGGGAACATTCCATACCAAGCGCGTTTGTTGGGCGGTGCGTTTTCAATGGCTAATAATACGGCTCCACCCCACTCGCCTCCAAGTCCCAAACCTTGTCCGAAGCGGCAAAGCATCAATAAAAAAGGGGCGGCAATTCCGATTGAGGCGTACGTTGGTAAAAAACCTATAGCAACAGTAGAAATTCCCATGGTCAATAAGGCAAAAACTAAGGTTGTTTTTCTTCCGATTCTATCACCATAATGTCCGAAAACAGCCGATCCTATTGGGCGTGCAAAAAAAGCTATTGAGAAAGTTGCCAACGATTGCAATATTGAAGCGGTAGGATTTGAACTTGGAAAAAACAATTGTGGAAAAACCAAAACCGCCGCATTGGCATAAATATAAAAGTCGAAAAACTCAATTGAAGTTCCTATTAAACTACCAAAAAGAACGTGTTTTGTAGAATTTACTTTGTTTGAATTTGGAATTTCAGTCATATAAATGCGTTTTGAATTGGGGTAAATTTGGCTTTATAGTTTTCAAATATAATGAATAATTGGTTTAAAAAAAGGCAACTTCAGAATCACATCGGAATCGAGATTAATTTTGAAAATGTTATATTTGCGAACTATTTGATAGAAATCGGATTTCGAACCATTTCAAAAGCTATAAATACAATAACTAATGTTTTTCAATTCGCTACATTTTTCCGTTTTCTTGCCATTGGTATTTTTACTGTATTGGGCGGTAGGAAATTCGTCGAAGAAAATACAAAATATAATCTTGATTTTGGCGAGTTATTATTTCTACTCGTGTTGGGATTGGCGGTTCCTATTTCTATTAGTTTTCTCGACATTTTTAGATTATTATACGGCGATCAAAATTGAAAAAAACGAAAAAGAAACCCCGAGGAAGATTTGGTTTTGGCTAAGTATTGGTATCAATTTAGGTTTTTTAGGCTTATTTAAATACTATGATTTCTTTGCTGTTTCCATGGCAAATATGTTGCATTCATTAGGTTTTGAAGCCAATCCACTATTGCTAAAATTGATTTTACCTATTGGAATTTCGTTTTACACCTTCCACGGATTGTCCTATGTGATTGATATTTATTACAAACGCATTACCGCCGAACGCAATTTTGTAGATTATTCGTTGTTCGTGAGTTACTTTCCGCTTTTGGTTGCAGGACCAATTGAGCGTGCCACCCATTTATTACCACAGGTAAAAGTCGCTCGGAAATTCAATTTTGAACAAGCCAAGTCAGGTATTTATCAAATTTTGTGGGGATTGTTTAAGAAAGTCGTTATCGCTGATACGTGTGCCATGTATGCCAATGCGATTTTCGACAATTACCAAAGCATGAATTCGCTTTCCTTGTTGCTGGGTGGTTTTTACTTTGCTTTTCAAATTTATGGCGATTTTTCAGGATATTCAGATATTGCTTTGGGCGTTTCAAAACTCTTCGGTATTGACTTATTACGGAATTTCAATTACCCTTATTTTTCAAGAGATATTGCTGAATTTTGGCGGCGCTGGCACATTTCATTGTCCTCGTGGTTTCGAGATTATATCTATATTCCATTGGGCGGAAGCATAGGCAGCAAGGGCAAACAAATCCGAAATGTATTTGTGATTTTCCTATTAAGTGGGTTTTGGCACGGCGCCAATTGGACATTTTTAGCTTGGGGAGCCATCAATGCGCTCTATTTTTTACCGTTACTTCTTTTGAATAAAAACCGCTCCAACATCGATTCGGTTGCAATGGATTTTTCGTTTGCTTCTTTGAAAACGATTTGGCAAATTTTAAGTACTTTTATTCTGACGTGTTTCGCTTGGATTTTCTTCAGATCATCAACTATTACAATGGCATTGGAATATATTAAACGTATTTTCACTCAAGGTAAATTTACAGAACAGTACCTGAAAATAGAACG
>JBIPNF010000042.1:0-14277 GCA_044373885.1 Flavobacterium sp.
TTAAAATGGAAAAGTTTATAAAATTAGTTTCAACGGCGGTTCCATTACCAATCGAAAACATAGATACGGACCAAATTATTCCAGCAAGATTCTTGAAAGTAACCAATAAAATTGGTTTTGGAAACAACTTATTCAGAGATTGGAGATTCGATGATAAGGATGAAATCATTACTTCATTTGCATTAAATGACAAAAAATATTCTGGTAGTATTTTGGTAGCTGGTGATAATTTTGGTTGTGGCAGTAGCCGTGAACACGCGGCTTGGGCATTGGCCGATTATGGATTTAAAGTAATTGTGTCGAGTTATTTTGCAGATATTTTTAAAGGGAATGCTTTGAATAATGGATTGCTACCAATTTTGGTTTCTCCAGAATTTTTGAATGAAATCACAACTATAATTCAGGATAATCCAAGTGCAAATTTAGGTGTTAATTTAGAAGACCAAACCATTGCAATTGAAAATTCTGATTTGATTGCCAACTTCGAAATAGACGCTTACAAGAAAATTTGTATGATTAATGGATTTGATGATATTGATTTTTTAATCAATAATAAAGATAAAATTGAAGCCTTTGAAAAAGGGAAAATAACAGAAGTTCAAGTATAAAATAGAGACAGTATGAAATTGAAAATCGCATTATTAACAGGGGACGGAATCGGTCCAGAAGTTACAAATCAAGCCGTAAAAGTGCTGAAAGCTATAGAAAAAAGATACGGTCATACGTTTGATTTTGAAGAAGCTTTAGTCGGTGCAATCGCAATAGACGAAACCGGAAACCCTTTGCCGGATGAAACAATTACAATTTGTGAAAGTTCAGATGCTGTTTTGTTCGGTGCCATTGGCGATCCAAAATACGATAATAATCCAGATGCAAAAGTGCGTCCCGAACAAGGCTTACTCAAACTAAGAAAAGTGTTGGGTTTGTATGCCAATATCCGACCAATAAAAGCCTACGAAACATTGATTGACAAATCGCCTTTGAAACGCTACATTATCGAAGGAACAGACATGGTTATCTATCGCGAACTGACCGGCGGAATTTATTTTGGCGACAAAAAATTAAGTGCTGACGGAACCGTAGCGTCTGATTTATGCGAATATTCTCAAATGGAAATAGAGAGGATTGCACATTTAGCCTTTAAATCGGCACTGACAAGAAGAAAAAAAGTGACACTTGTTGACAAAGCAAATGTCCTTGAAACCTCAAGATTGTGGCGCCGCGTAGTGACAAATATTGCTACAGAATATCCAGAGGTTTCGCTTGATTTTCTATTTGTAGATAACGCAGCAATGCAAATGATTTTAAATCCAAAACAATTTGATGTTATTCTTACAGAAAATTTATTTGGTGATATTATCTCCGATGAAGGAAGTGTAATTGGTGGTTCGATAGGTTTATTGGCTTCGGCATCGGTAGGCGATAAATGTGCTATGTTTGAACCAATTCACGGTTCGTATCCAAAAGCAACAGGAAAAGACATTGCCAATCCAATCGCTGCAATTTTGAGCGCGTCAATGTTATTGGAGCATTTTGGTCTAATGGCAGAAGCCGAAAGTATCAGAAAATCGGTCGAAAAAGCATTAGAATTTAATATAGTAACTCCCGATCTGAATGCCATTAGAAATTACGGAACCAATTATGTGGGTGACGCAATTGCAAGTACGATTGTAAATAGTGAAGAATCAAATGGATATATCAATCACGAAAATATAAATTTAGGGAAATCCATATTTTTTTAAAGATAGTTTTAGTTAGTTTTAGTTTTTTAGGGGAAAGGAGTCTTGAGCAATCAAGGCTCTTTTTTTGTGATTTTTTTAAAGTCTACCAGTCTCCTCCCGAACCACCGCCCGAGAATCCACCACCACCAAAGCCGCCACCAAATCCACCACCGCCTCCAGAAGAGCCGCCGCCAAATCCTCCCGAACCTCTTCCTCCACCCAAACTGCTCAAGATAATAATATCCAATAAGCTTGGACCTCCGCTTGAACTACCAGAATTTCCGTCACTATTTTTGCTTCGAGAAATCAAAACCAAAATAACAATAACGATGATGATTATGGGTAAAACTGGAAATTCATCTTTCTTGTTTTCTTTTCTTTTTCCTTTGTATTTTCCTTTAAAAACATCAATAATTGCATTTGTTCCTTTGTCTAAACCACTGTAATAGTTTCCAGCTTTGAATTCTGGAATAATAATATTTCTAGTGATTTCCCCGCCAATACCGGCCGAAAGACGATCTTCTAGTCCGTAACCTGCTGAAATCCATATTTTTCTTTCAGCTTTTGCCATTAGAATAAGAACTCCGTTATCGTTTTTTGATGTTCCACCAATTCCCCAGGTTTGTCCCCATTTTGGTGTCAAAATTCCAATATCTTCGCCTTTTAAACTTTCAATGGTTATCACAACAATTTGTGTTGTGGTAGAATCAGAATACCGAACAAGTTTCTCTTCTAATTGGGCTTTTTCAGTTGCGCTCAAAACATTGGCATAATCGTAAACAGAAGTCTGAAATTCTGGTTTTTCGGGTATCGTAAATTGCCCAAAACTGATTTGTGTAAAAAATATACAAACAATAAGTTTTAGAAAAACCGGAATATTAATTTTATATAAAGCCATTATCCTTTTGAAATTTCGTTTGACAATTCGTTTGTATCTCCTGCTTCATATGGAAAATAGGTGCTTAATTTATTCCCAGCTTTAACAATCCCGTCTATCAAACCTTGCTTGAAATTACCATTTTTAAATTGAACCGCCATTGCATTTTTTGTGCTTTCCCAAAAATCATCCCCGACAATATCGTGAATTTCCTTGTCACCACAAATCACAAATTTTTTGTCATCAACAGCCAAATAAATTAACACCCCATTTTTCAGTTGGGTTTCATCCATTTTTAATAAATGAAAAACTTCCAAAGCCCTATCATAAGGAACTTTGGAAGTTGTTTTTTCTATATGAACTCTAATCTCGCCGGAAGTTTCTTTTTCTGCCATACTAATAGCAGCAACAATTTCTTGTTCTTCTTCATTGGTTAAAAAAACTTCTTTTGACATTTTATTTATGTTTTAAATTCTCAATAGTGTAAAGCTCTAGAATTTTACTTCAACCGGTTTCTCAGCACCAACAGCAGCCTCGAAATAAGGTTTTTCTTTCAAACCATAAAAACCAGCCAAAATATTTCTTGGGAAAGTATTTATGTTATTGTTATAAGGTTTCACAGCTTCATTGAAACGAGTTCTTGCCGTTAAAATTTGGTTTTCGGTACTCGCCAATTCATCTTGCAACTTCAAGAAATTCTGATTGGCTTTCAAATCAGGATATTTTTCAACTGAAACTAATAAACGTGACAAAGAAGAACTAACTCCCGATTGTACTTTATTGAATGCTGCCAATTGTTCAGGTGTAATATTTGTTGGGTCAATAGTTACCGCAGTTGCTTTGGCACGTGCTTCAATAACTGCAGTCAAAGTGCTTTTTTCGAAATCCGCAGCACCTTTTACAGTATTTACTAAGTTTCCAATCAAATCATTTCTTCTTTGGTAAGATGTTTGCACATTACCCCAACTTTCTTTAATATCTTGATCGTAACTTACCGCTTTGTTATAAATTCCCGCCGACCAGCTGTAAATTCCAATTACTATTACTGCTACAATAATCCAAGGTAAAAATTTTTTAAAATCCATTTTTATTTAATTTAAAGTTTATTATTTATTTATTTATTTATTTGTTTATTTATTTCTATTTCCCCCTTCGGGGGTTAGGGGGGCTATAATTCTAATTTAATAGCATTCAACTGCATTTTTATTCCTTCTAATTTACTGATAATTTCATATTTATCCAAGGTTTTTTTCTGACCTTCTTTCAAATGGGTTTTGGCACCTTCCAATGTAAATCCACGTTCTTTAACCAAATGAAATATTAATTTTAAATTGGAAACGTCTTCGGGCGTAAACATTCTATTGCCTTTGGCATTTTTCTTGGGTTTCAGAATATCAAATTCCTTGTCCCAAAACCTGATTAATGATGCATTTACATCAAATGCTTTGGCCAATTCGCCAATGCTGTAGTACCTTTTGTCCGCTGATAACTCTATATGCATTAGTCTAAAGATTGATTTTCTTGATTCGCAATTTTTGAAATAGCAACGTATTCTGCCGCTGAAATATTTCCATAATAAAAATTCAAAGGATTCACCACATCACCGTTTTTATGAACTTCATAATGCAAGTGCGGCGCTTCCGAACGCCCTGTGCTTCCAACATATCCTATAATATCACCACGTTTTACATATTGTCCAATGCGTGCTTTGTACCTACTTAAATGCGCGTACAACGTTTCATAACCAAAACCATGCCGAATCACAATGTGATTTCCAAATCCTGATGCCGCATTGTCAGCTCTAGCCACAAATCCATCGCCAGATGCAAATACTGGAGTTCCCGTTCTCGCCGTAAAATCCATTCCTTCATGAAATTTTCTTGCCTTTGTGAAAGGATCACTTCGGTATCCAAAACCCGACGCCATCCGCTTCAAATTCTCATTGCGAACGGGTTGAATCGCAGGAATCGCAGCCAATAATTTCTCCTTACTTTTTGCTAATTTCAAAATTTCATCCAACGATTTCGACTGAATTACAAGTTGTTTTGAAAGCACGTCAACCCGTTTTGTGGTATTTATAACCAACTCAGAATTGTCGTAACCCTCTAAATTCTTATATCGATTTTCAGTTCCAAAAACTGCCTTTCTGTCTTCTTCAGAAATCGGTGAAGAGTTAAAATAGGCACGATACAAATTATTATCACGGTCTTCAATCGAACTCAAAACTTCATCTACTTGATCCATTTTACGATTCAAAATACCATATCTAATCTTCAAATTCTCAATTTCTCGTGCTTGAAACTTGTCTTTTGGCGTTTCAAAAAAAGGGGTATTCAATAAAATGACAAAAGCTAAAAATCCAAACAAGGACGAAGCCAACAAAAACAACATGAAATAAGCAAAACTCCTTCTTTTTAAAGGGGTAATAATTTTATATGCCAAACTTTCTGTGTCGTAATAATATTTTACCTTCGCCATGTTTTAAAAATATACTATTTTTGCACTTTGTAAAAATAGGTTTTATAAATTTACAAAGCGTTGGAAAAACAAATTTAATAAATGTTTCAGTAGTTCACCGCTTTTTTTAACACTATTTTATGTGCCTATTCCAGCTTTCCGTTGCAAGTTCTCGTTTTGAAATCTTTTTATCTTTGAGCCGGCAGGAGCTTCCTTCGGTCGCTCTGTCAGCCCAAGAAAAATTAAATTTCAAAATCTCGAAGCTTTCCACTGCAATCTGGGGCAAAAAGTTTAATCCGTTGATTTGGGTATTCGTTTATTCGAAAACCAATCAACCAATTAACCAAATAACCGAATAAACAATAACAATGAAGTCACAAGACGTAAGAAAACAATTTTTAGATTTTTTTGAAAGCAAAGGACATTTAATAGTTCCATCTGCGCCAATCGTTCTAAAAGACGATCCAACCTTGATGTTCAACAACTCTGGAATGGCGCAATTCAAAGAATATTTTTTGGGTAACGGAACTCCAAAAAATAATAGAATTGCCGATACACAAAAATGTCTTCGTGTTTCAGGAAAACATAACGATTTAGAAGAAGTAGGAATTGATACCTACCACCATACGATGTTCGAAATGCTAGGAAATTGGTCATTTGGTGATTATTTCAAAAAAGAAGCAATTAATTGGGCTTGGGAATTATTAACCGAAGTCTATAAAATACCAAAAGACATTCTTTACGTTTCCGTTTTCGAAGGAAATCCAGACGAAAATGTACCTTTTGATCAAGAAGCCTACGATATTTGGAAAACCTTAATTTCCGAAGACCGAATTATCCTTGGAAATAAAAAAGATAATTTTTGGGAAATGGGCGAGCAAGGTCCTTGTGGTCCCTGTTCAGAAATTCACGTTGATATTCGATCTGCTGAAGAAAAAGCTAAAATTTCAGGAAAAGATTTGGTCAACAACGACCATCCGCATGTGGTGGAAATTTGGAATAATGTATTTATGGAATTCAACCGTAAAGCCGACGGTTCACTCGAAAAATTACCAGCGCAACACGTAGATACGGGGATGGGTTTCGAGCGTTTGTGTATGGTTTTGCAAGGAGTTCAATCCAATTATGATACCGATGTTTTCACACCAATTATTCAACACATTGAAAAAATTACTGGTGGAAAATATACCATTAAAGCCAAAGACGACGAAGAAGAAAAAATCAATATCGCCATTCGCGTTATTGCCGATCACGTTCGTGCCGTTGCCTTTGCAATCGCCGACGGACAATTGCCATCAAACACTGGTGCAGGATATGTAATTAGAAGAATTTTGCGTCGTGCAATTCGTTACGGATTTACATTTTTGAATACCAAAGAAGCCTTTATATACCAATTAGTAGAAACTTTGAGCAGCCAAATGGGAAGTTCGTTTCCGGAAATCATCGCTCAGAAAAACTTGGTTATGAATGTAATTCGGGAAGAAGAAAATTCTTTTCTAAGAACATTGGATCAAGGTTTACAATTGTTAGAAAATGTAATTGCAGCTACTGAAGGAAAAACAGTGTCTGGACAAAAAGCATTCGAATTATATGATACTTTTGGTTTTCCAATAGATTTAACAGCTTTGATATTAAGAGAAAGAGGCTACGAATTAGACGAAGCTGGTTTTGATAAAGCGATGCTCGAGCAAAAAACGCGCTCTCGTGCGGCATCGGAAGTTTCAACAGAAGATTGGACGTTATTAGCAGAAGGAAATACAGAAACATTTGTAGGTTACGACCTAGCTGAAAATGAAGTAAAAATCACTCGTTTCCGTAAAATCGACAGTAAAAAAGACGGCGTTTTATTCCAAATAGTATTAAACAACACGCCTTTTTATCCTGAAGGCGGTGGGCAAGTGGGCGATAAAGGAACCTTAGTTTCTGCAAATGAAACGATTGAAATTATCGACACCAAAAAAGAAAACAACTTGATTTTGCATTTGGCTAAAAAATTGCCAGAAAATGTAAATGCCAATTTTGTGGCCAAAGTAAACCAAGATTTAAGAAGCTTATCTTCCAGAAATCACTCAGCTACGCACTTGATGCACCAAGCGTTGCGAAGTATTTTAGGGACGCATGTGGAACAAAAAGGTTCATTGGTAAATCCTAACTATTTGCGTTTTGACTTTTCGCATTTTGCAAAAATGACAGAAACCGAATTACAACAAGTAGCGGATTTTGTAAATGCAAGAATTCAAGAGCAATTGCCCTTAATAGAACGCAGAAACATTCCATTTGCACAAGCGGTTTCAGAAGGAGCAATGGCGCTTTTTGGAGAAAAATATGGGGATGAAGTGCGCGCAATAAAATTTGGCGGAAGCATGGAACTGTGTGGTGGAATTCACGTGAAGAACACAGCCGAAATCTGGCATTTCAAAATAGTTTCTGAAGGAGCCGTTGCGGCAGGAATTCGCCGTATTGAAGCCATTACAAGTGATGCTGTAAAAGCGCATTTTGCTTCGTATGAAAATACCTTGAATGAAGTAAAAGAAGCGTTGAAAAACCCACAAGATATTTTGAAAGCCGTTCATGCTTTGCAAGACGATAACGCCAAACTTTCAAAACAAATCGAAGGTTTGATGAAAGAGAAAGTTAAAACCATCAAGTTTATTTTGGAATCTGAAATTCAACAAATAAACGGAATTCAATTTCTTGCAAAACAAGTAGATTTAGATCCGAATGGCGCTAAGGATTTAGCCTATGAATTAGGAACTTTAGGAACAAACGTATTTGTAGTTTTGGCTACAGCCGAAGAAGGAAAGCCAACAATTAGCTGTTATATTTCTAAAGAATTGGTTGCCGAAAAAGCATTAAACGCTGGAAATATAGTTCGGGAATTAGGTAAATTTATTCAAGGTGGGGGTGGAGGACAACCGTTTTTTGCAACTGCTGGAGGAAAAAATACTGCCGGAATTCAAGAGGCTTTAGACAAAGCAATTGACTTTGTGAAATAGAGCATTATTGAAATTATATAAAAAAGTAAACCCTTTCAAAGTTAAATCTGAAAGGGTTTTTATTTATTTATTTTTTAAAACTAATTCGCTTTAGCAGCTTCTTTTTGTGCTTTTTGAACATCTTTGAAAGCTTTATATTTCTCTAAACCTAATAATTCTTTTAGTCTTGCATCTTTTGCTTTTCCGTATTCTTTAGATTTTGCAGTTTTTTCTTCTTCTGACAAAGAAGCATCTGCTTTTAAAGCTTTTCCAAAAGCAGAACTCTCTTCCATTATTGCTCTTACTTTTTGTTGTTCGTCTTCAGTGACACCAGCCGTTTTAAATGCGTCTAATAAATCAGATTCTTTCTTAGCTTTTGCTGCAGCCTTATCTTCTTTAGATACTGTTTTTTCTTGTGGGGCTTTAACTGCCTCTTTTTCTTGCGCTTGAACTCCTGTAAAAGCAAATCCAAATGCGATAATTGTGGTTAATAAGTGTTTCATTTGTTTTAATTGGGTTATTTATTCGTACTCTTTTAATAAATTATGTCACAAATATAATTAAAAATGCATCTGAATAATATAAAATTTTTTTTTTAGGACTTTTTTAAGATTGCTCCCAAAAATTCGATTTTATTCAAGTTTAAAGCGAGTAAATTTGTAATATTGCTAATCTATAAAGGAAGTCAGTTACATTTAAAGAATATTGGTTATTGCAACACCTTAATTTATGAATTTTAGAATCAAAATACGCATTTCAAAATTAAATTCCCCAATTGATTATTCATCAAAGATTGTGTCTTTGGGTTCTTGTTTTGCTGTTAATATGGCAGAAAAATTGAACTTTTTTAAGTTTCAAAACTCTTGTAATCCGTTTGGTATTCTATTTCATCCCTTGGCAATCGAGAAAATCATTTCAAAAGCCATAAAATTAGAGTTTTTTACTGAAGAAGATATTTTTTTTCATAATGAACGCTGGCATTGTTTCGATGTGCATTCGGCCCTAAGTAATCCAGATAAGGAAGCCTTTTTAAACGTATTAAATGAATTGGTGAAAGCCACTAACAAACAAATAACAGAGGCGACTCATTTTATAATTACTTATGGGACTTCATGGGTTTATCGCAATAAACAAATGGGGAAAGTAGTAGCCAATTGTCATAAAGTTCAACAAAATCAATTTGGTAAGGAAATTTTATCAGTTGCAACTATCGAAAGGTCGATTCAAAATACTATTGATTTAATCGAAAAAGTAAATCCAAGTTGCGCAATAATTTTCACAGTTTCTCCTGTTCGACATATCAAAGATGGTTTTCAGGAAAATCTAAGAAGCAAATCAAATCTAATTTCCGCGTTACACTCGGTGTTGGAAGTTTCCCCTTTGTGGGCGAGGGGGATTTTCCCTTCCTATGAAATTATGATGGATGAGCTTCGTGATTATCGTTTTTATGCTGATGACATGTTGCATCCAAACCAAGTGGCAATTGATTATATTTGGGAACGTTTTTCAGAATCCACAATTTCAGAAAAGGCATTTTCAACAATGGAAGCAGTCGAAACAATTCAAAAAGGATTGTTACACCGGCCTTTTAATTCCAATTCTGAGAGCCATTTGAAATTTTTGAAGCAATTGGAATTAAAAATAAGCAATCTAAAAAATGAATTTCCTTATATGCTATTTTAGCTACAATTTACTCTGTAAACTTTGCCATCCACCACCATTTATTACGTCAATGCCATTTTGTTTCAAGATCGAAGTTGCTTGTGAGCTTCGCATTCCACTAGCGCAACAAGCGATAACTGGTTTGTTAAGTTTTTTGATTTCATTGATTTTCGCGCCAATTTCATTCAAAGGAATGTTTTTTGAGCCTTTAATATGTCCGCCAGCATATTCTCCAGGACTTCTAACATCAATTATAATTGCCCCTTTCGCCATGAATTCTTGAATACTTTCTGATTTGTTTCCAAGTCCTAAAAAATCTAGTAGTCCCATATTTATATAATTTATTTTCACAAAGATATACCGACGGCTTTAATAAATTTGTAACAAATGTTACTTTACTTTGAAATAAATTCTACATTTGAAGTAAATATAGCGAATTTAACAATTGCCTTTTACAGGCAACGTTTTATGCGCTATTTAAACAGTTAAAATGACGACACCTTTCATCCATCAAGACCTGAATAATGGAATTGCTACAATTTCATTTTATCATCCAGAACACAATTCAATGCCTTCTGATTTATTGTTGAAACTCACAGAAACTATTGAAGCAGCTGGAAAAAACGATGCAATAAAAGTTGTTATTCTGAAAAGTGGTGGAGATAAAACTTTTTGCTCGGGTGCTAGTTTTCAAGAATTATGTGCAATAAATGATCAAGTAGCAGGAAAACTGTTTTTTTCTGGTTTTGCAAATGTCATTAATGCTATTCGAAAATGCCCAAAAATTATTATTGGTCAAATTCAAGGCAAAGCAGTAGGAGGCGGAGTTGGTATCGCCGCTGCTACTGATTATTGTTTGGCTTCTCAATTTGCGTCTATAAAGTTAAGTGAATTGACTATTGGAATTGGTCCTTTTGTGGTAGCGCCAGCAATAGAACGAAAAATAGGTTTGGCCGCTTTTTCGCAATTAACATTAGACGCAACTACTTTTTATGACGCATCTTGGGCTCAAAATAAGGGGTTGTATGCGTCGGTTTATGAAAACAATGATGAACTTGAAGAAGCTGTTCAAAAATTGGCTCAAAGCCTCACGAGGTATAATCCAGATGCATTAATTGCCTTAAAGCAAATCCTATGGAAAGACACTGAAAATTGGGACGAACTCCTTCAAGAACGTGCGGCAATTAGTGGAAAATTAGTTTTGTCACCGTTCACTAAAGCTGCATTGCAGCGTTTTCAAAAGTAACTTTAGCTTTCAAATAACTGCAACCCATTTTCTATTAAATGGCTCACCTCGGGTCTTTTTAATTTTAAGTTTTCAAGATAATTCAAAACAGTTTCTAAGGAAGAATTCGTTTTTTCATTGTGTAAAATTTCTGCAATTTCAAGAGGTAAAAGCCAATCATTAGAATGTTTATAGCTTACAATTTCAAAAATGCCAAATGCTTTTTCTACATCTATATGTCCTTCTCGCATCGAACGAATTTCATTATACAATGATTCCAATTCTGCTCTTTCAGGAGTTATTACGGATTTTATAGTTTTGCTATTTGGCAAATGGGTAATCAAATCAAAACTGTTGCAATCAGCAGGTCCAGAGAAAGCGGAAACTACTTTTTTACCTACCGCCATATCATATTTTCCCCATTCCGGTTTAAAAAGAATAGTGTCATTATGAGTTACCGTACAATTTTCAAAACTTATAATAATAATTGCCCCTTGAAGATTTCTCGAACCTGTAATAATTTTGCCGGAAACCGTAATGTTACCTTCAAATTCTAAGGTTACATTCTCGGCTTCATAAATTCCATACGCCTTCAAATCTTTAGGACTCATGTCTTCAATGGCGAGATTTATTCCTTTTAATTTCCCAATCGGACTTCCAAATCCTTCTGAATGATGGTCGGTTCCATGTCCAACCAATTCTTTTTCTCTATTGGCCAAAGCCGTTTTTCCTTGCGTTTGGATGTAAACAGGTTTTCCGTCATGTTCAATTACATTTGAAAACACACCCGAAATTTGAAGTCCTGTGCTCAGTTCAATAGTTCCCATCGCTTTCGAGTGAATCAGCTTTTTAATTCCCGATAAACCGCCAGTTCGTAAAGCCATTTTATTTGCAAATTCTTCTAAAACATAACTCAAATAAGCAAAATCTGGAGTTACATACAGTTGAGGTTGGGGTTTTGTAATATCAAAACTTTGGTTCGCCGCCGAAATATCATATGGTATTTTCTTCACTTTATCGGTCATACACCAAGCACTTTCACCAATAGACGACAATAAACCAGCACCATAAATTTTAGGATTTTCTATGGTTCCAATCAAACCGTATTCAACGGTCCACCAATGTAAATTTCTAATTTGCGCCATTTCCGACATTTCAACCGTGCTGTTTTGAAGGTCATTCACACTCTTTTCGGCTGCATCAATTACAGATTGTGGCGTGTTTTCCGCTTCTTTTACAATCGAAAGCAACCGAATGGCTTCATACATTTCATAATCAAATGCCGACGAAATTGCTTTGCAGCCTATTTCTCCAAAACGGCGCAAGTATTCGGCATATTCTGGATTGGCAATAATCGGTGCGTGACCAGCGCCTTCATGAATAATATCTGGGGCTGGTGTATATTCAATGTGCTCTAATTGTCGAATATCAGAAGCAATTACAAGCACATTATACGCCTGAAATTCCATAAAAGCATTGGGTGGAATAAATCCGTCAACAGCAACTGCAGCCCATCCAATTTCCTTTAAAATCCGATTCATTCCATACATATTTGGAATGTTGTCAATTTCAAGTCCCGTTTTTTTCAACCCATTCAAATATGATTCATGCGCAACTTTCGATAAATAACTCACGTTTTTTCGCATTACATAACGCCAAACAGCCTGATTTATAGGAGTGTAATCAGAATATTCTTGTGGTTTTATAAACTGTTTTAAATGCGCTGGAAGTCGCTCTATTAAAGGATTGCTTTCAAATGTTGCTTTCATAATTAAACCAAATAGGTTAACTGTAAAAGTACTATTTTTTTAAGGTAATGTCCAATAAAAATTATTGATTTCTTAGTTTTAAACCTCTTTTTTTAAATTATTAGGAGCTATTTCCAGCTGTACATTGCAAGTCCTCACTTGAAAAAGTGTTTTTCCATGCCCTAAAAAGAGCTTCCTTTGGTCGCTTTTTTAAGCCGGGAAAAATTACTTTTTCAAGTTCCGGGCTTTCCATTGCCATCAGGGCTAGGGGAGTAGTAATTGTGATAAAAGTATTTCTAACCAATCAATTGTGCAAATAATTCCTCTTTATCATTCAAATAATTGAATTGAAATCCTTTGCTGTTCATTCTTGTTTTGATGGCCAAAACATCATTCCTGTTTTTGAGTTCCAAACCAACAATAACCGGGCCTGATTCCCGACTATTTTTCTGTTTGAATTGGAAATAGGTAATATCATCTTCCGGGCCTAAAATATCATTTACAAATTCCTTCAAAGCGCCAGGGCGTTGCGGAAATTGTATCATAAAATAATGCATCAATCCTTCATAAAGTAAAGAACGCTCTTTGATTTCTGCCGTTCTTTCAATGTCATTATTGCTTCCGCTGACAATACAAACCACCGTTTTCTCTTTGATTTCATCTTTGTAAAAATCCAATGCAGCAATGCTCAATGCGCCAGCGGGTTCTACAACCATGGCTTCTTCATTGTACAATCGTAAAATTGTAGTACATACTTTTCCTTCAGGAACAAGAATAATACCGTCAATATTATTTTTACAAATTTCAAAATTCAACGAACCAACTTGTTTCACTGCCGCACCATCCACAAATTTATCAATATTTTCTAATCGTGTGTTGATTCCATCCGTAAGGGCCGTTTTCATTGATGGCGCTCCCTCTGGTTCAACACCAATTATTTTAGTAGTCGGACTTAACTTTTTGAAAACACTAGAAAGTCCTGAAATTAGTCCTCCACCACCAATGGGTACAAATACAAAATCAATGGGAATTGTCGCTGCTTCTAAAATTTCTAAGCCCACAGTTCCTTGTCCCGCAATTACTTTTAAGTCGTCAAAAGGTGGTATAAAAGGGCGGTTATTTTCAGTTGAATATTCAAATGCTTTTGCATACGCATCATCAAAAGTATCGCCTACAAGTACAATTTCAACAAACTCTTTTCCGAACAGTTGCACTTGTTTAATCTTTTGTTTCGGGGTGGTTTTGGGCATGTAAATCTTACCCTTTATTTTCAGTAAATGACAAGAATAGGCAACTCCTTGAGCATGATTTCCTGCACTAGCGCAAACAATTTCTTGGGTTTTATCAGCATCAGAGAGGGTGCTAATTTTATTGTAAGCGCCTCTAATTTTATAGGAACGCACCACTTGTAAATCTTCTCTTTTTAAAAGAACAGTTGCTTGAAATTCTTCGGATAGATTTCTGTTTTCAATTAGCGGAGTAGAAAAAACTACTCCGTCCAACTGAATTTTGGCTTTCATTACTTCGTCAAATACATTCATATTTTTATCCTATTGGATGGTAAAAGTTGTTATTCAACAATTTTTTTCATTGCAGTCATTATTTCGCGAAG
>JBIPNF010000214.1:0-4218 GCA_044373885.1 Flavobacterium sp.
TCAAATGCATGAAGTTTTCAACGTATCCTATCGTATTATCGTAATAGTTCAATGGATAACCCATACTTTTTCTGTAGGTCCATGTTGCAATTACAAGAAATTTAGCCATTGTTTTGCAAACAGCTTCATACATTTCTTTTTCATTTTCAACATTCACCGATTTAGGGTTAAATGCTGTCAATGCACTTGTTAAAGAAGACAAAACCCCCATTGGATGGGCAGTTTTAGGAAAACCATCAATGATGTTTTTCATTTCTTCATTTACCAATGTATATTTTCTGATGTTGGTTTCGAATTTCTCCAACTCTTGCTTTGTTGGCAATTCACCAAAAATCAATAAGTACGAAACTTCAAGAAAGTTAGCTTTATCCGCTAAATCTTCAATTGCATAACCTCTGTAACGCAAAATTCCTTCTTCACCATCAAGGTAGGTAATTTCACTTTTGCAAGATCCTGAATTTTTATAACCAGGGTCAATCGTAATTGCACCCGTTAAATCACGTAATTTATTAATATCGATGGCAACTTCATTTTCGCTTCCAACAATTACTGGAAATTCATACTTTTTACCTTCTAATTCTAAAACAGCTATTTTTGACATAGTATGGGGAAATAATCTTATTAAATAATAAGTAACAAAATTAAGGTATTTCAGTTTAATTATAAAAGAAATACGCTAACGATTTCGTTAAATTAAGTATAAATAATGTACAATTCATACACAAAACTTAATAATAGTAAAAATTGGAACAAAAAAAACGTCCAATTAGCAGTGCTGCTCATTGGACGTTACCTATATATTTATACAAATCTATTTTGTTTTGAATGCTTTAACTCCAGGAAAATAAGCGGTATCACCTAATTCTTCTTCAATTCTAAGCAATTGATTGTATTTTGCCATTCTATCACTTCTTGAAGCTGAACCTGTTTTTATTTGACCACAGTTCAAAGCAACTGCTAAATCTGCAATCGTATTATCTTCGGTTTCCCCTGAACGGTGTGACATTACTGAAGTAAATCCAGCATTTTTGGCCATGTTCACTGCAGCAATTGTTTCGGTTAACGTACCGATTTGGTTTACTTTTACTAATATTGAATTGGCAATTCCCCTTTCAATTCCTGTTGACAAACGTTCTACATTAGTTACAAATAAATCATCACCAACTAATTGTGTTGTGTGTCCGATTTTGTCTGTCAAATATTTCCAACCGTCCCAGTCATTTTCATCCATTCCATCTTCAATAGAAATAATTGGATATTTAGACGCCAATTCCGCTAAATAATCTGCTTGCTCTTCTGAAGATCTGATTTTTCCTGTTGCTCCTTCAAATTTTGTGTAATCGTATTTTCCATTTACATAAAATTCTGAAGCCGCACAATCCAAGGCCACCATGATTTCATCACCAAAAGAATACCCCGCAGCTTCAACTGCTTTTTTGATAGTATCTAAAGCATCTTCTGTTCCTCCTGCTAAATTTGGAGCAAAACCACCTTCGTCTCCAACAGCTGTACTCAACCCTCTGTCGTGCAATACTTTCTTAAGATTGTGGAAAATTTCAGTTCCCATTTGCATTGCTTGTGTGAAAGTTGTAGCTTTTACAGGGATAATCATAAATTCTTGAAACGCGATTGGCGCATCAGAATGGGAACCACCGTTGATGATATTCATCATTGGCACTGGCAATGTGTTGGCAGAAACGCCACCGATATATCTGTATAATGGCAATCCTAATTCATTGGCTGCTGCTTTTGCAACTGCTAGAGAAACACCAAGAATGGCATTGGCACCAAGGTTTGATTTATTTGGCGTACCATCTAAAGCAATCATCGTTTGATCGATTAGATTTTGTTCAAAAATAGAAGTTCCTAATAATTCCTCAGCAATTTTAGTATTTACATTTTCAACTGCTTTTAAAACTCCTTTTCCAAGAAATGCTTTACCACCATCACGTAATTCTGCCGCTTCATATTTTCCTGTTGATGCTCCAGAAGGAACCGCAGCTCTTCCTAAAACTCCATTTTCAGTAACTACATCAACTTCAATTGTTGGATTTCCTCTTGAGTCGAAAATTTGTCTTGCGTGAATTTTGATTATAATGCTCATTTTTTCTTTTTTATTGGTGATTTATACTAGTTTCTAAATTGTATTGCAAATATATCACATCTATCGGAATGATTATTTGAAACAAATTAATGTTATTAACTCAAACGTTTTAGTTACTTGAAAGTTTTATGTTTTCAATAAATTGGTCAAATAAATAGGCCGCATCATGAGGTCCCGGACTTGCTTCGGGATGGTATTGCACTGAAAAACAGCTTTTATGAATCATTCTCATTCCGGCAACTGTTCCGTCATTTAAATGCAAATGAGTAATTTCAAAATCGGGATGATTTTCTAATTCTTCTTTATTTACAGCAAAACCGTGATTTTGAGAGGTAATTTCTCCCTTCCCTGAAATTAAATTTTTAATGGGATGGTTGATTCCTCGGTGTCCGTTGAACATTTTATAGGTTGAAATTCCATTGGCTAAGGCGATCATTTGATGCCCTAAACAAATTCCAAAAACGGGCGTGTTTGTTTTTAATATTTGACGGGTAACTTCTTGCACTTCTTTCAAAGGGTCTGGATCGCCGGGACCGTTAGAAAGAAAATAGCCATCAGGGTTAAAGGCTTTCAATTCCTCGAAACTAGTGTTGTATGGAAATACTTTGATATAACAATCTCTAGTATCAAGGCATCGTAGGATATTGGTTTTGATTCCTAAATCTAAAGCGGCAATTTTATAGGTTGCCTTTTCATTTCCGAAAAAATAAGGTTCTTTAGTAGAAACTTTTGAAGCTAATTCCAATCCCTTCATATTAGGAACCAAGGCTAATTTTGCTTTTAGCTCTTCAATTGGAGTTCCGTCGGTACAAATTACTGAGTTCATGGCTCCGTTTTCACGAATATAACTCACTAAAGCTCTTGTATCAACATCGGAAATTGCAACCAGATTTACTTTTTCAAAATAGTCGAAAAGACTTTCTGAAGCATCGGGTCTGGAATAGTTGAAACTGAAATTTTTGCAAACCAATCCTGCTATTTTAATTCCATCGGAATCGACTTCTTTTTCGTGAACGCCGTAGTTTCCAATGTGTGGATTAGTAGCCACCATTATTTGACCATAATACGATGGATCGGTAAATATTTCTTGATATCCTGTCATTCCGGTATTAAAACAAACTTCTCCGAATGCAGTTCCTTCTATTCCGATGGATTTTCCATGAAAAATGGTTCCGTCGCTAAGCAGTAGAATTGCAGGTTTTCTGTTTGAGTACTTCATTGTTGTAGTTGTTTTGTTGTGGTTGCAAATTTAATTTAAAATATGATGCTGTGAAAATTTTATTTCTCGAGAAGCCAAAAAAAAACTTTATAGCCCTGATGGCAATGAAAATCCCAAGCCTTTCGCTTGGATTGCAATGTACAGCAGGAAAAGGATTGATTAGAATGCCAAAAAATCGCTCAAAAAAAAAGGACAAACTAATTAAAGTATGTCCTTTTTTATTTATTAAATAATGAAAATCATTATTCTGCAGCGTCAGTAGTATCGGCTTCGGCTATTGGAGCTTCTGTAACTTCTTCTGAAGCTTCATCTGCTTTTTTAGTTTTTCCACCTCTACGGCTTTTTGCTTTTTTAACTTCTTTTTTACCACCGTTGTAAAGTTCATTGAAATCTACTAATTCGATCATTGCCATATCGGCATTATCTCCTAAACGATTTCCAACTTTGATGATACGGGTATATCCACCTGGACGATCTCCAACTTTTGCAGCTACGTCTCTGAACAAGTCAGTTACGGCATATTTGCTACGTAAGTATGAAAAAACGATACGTCTGTTGTGCGTAGTATCCGCTTTTGATTTTGTAATTAAAGGCTCAACAAATTGTTTTAGCGCTTTTGCTTTAGCTACAGTTGTGTTAATACGTTTGTGCTCGATTAGAGAACAAGCCATATTAGCTAACATAGATTTTCTATGAGCAGTCTGTCTGCCTAAATGATTGAATTTTTTTCCGTGTCTCATTGGTATGTTAAATTTAATCCCGCAAGCGGGACTAGATTATTCTTTATCTAGTTTGTATTTAGCTAAATCCATTCCGAAGGTTAAATTTTTAATTGCTACTAGTTCATCTAGTTCAGTTAAAGATTTTTTACCGAAATTACGGAATTTCATTAGGT
>JBIPNF010000215.1:0-4179 GCA_044373885.1 Flavobacterium sp.
CTTGTGATCCAACTAATCCATTTGTTCCATTTATTCCGTTTGTTCCGTTTGTTCCATTTGTTCCAGATAAACCTTGAGCTCCTTGAGCACCAGATAATCCAATGATTCCTTGAGCTCCTGTTAATCCTATTGGGCCTTGTGATCCAACTAATCCAATTGCTCCATCTGTACCATTTATTCCGTTTGTTCCATTTGTTCCAGATAAACCTTGGGCGCCTTGAGCACCAGATAACCCAATGATTCCTTGAGCACCCGTTAATCCAATAGAACCTTGTGATCCAACTAATCCATTTGTACCATTTGTACCATTTGCTCCATTTGTACCATTTGTACCATTTGTACCTGGATTACCTTGAGGGCCCTGAACACCTGTTTGTCCAATATTTCCTTGAGGTCCGGGAATACTTTGATGTGAATCAACATATGTTTTTACAGATTTTACACTTGGATATTTTACATCGGAAGTTCCATCTACAGTTACATCTACACTTTTATTTGCTAAATCTTCTTTAAGATTCAGTGCCGCTTGAGTTCCGGCACTAACTGGTTTGTCTAAATCACTTGTATTCTCAACATTTTGCAACCCTAAATTGGTTTTGGCACCTATTATGGTAATTGCATTGGTACCTCCATTTTCAATTGACACAACTCCAGTAACATTTTCAGCACTATTTGCAGCAAATGCAAAAGGTACGGATTCAAAGTTTTGATTACTAATTTCAATAAAATTAACACATTGCCCTACAATATCTAATGCTACTTTTAATTTTTTTTGAGTTGCACTCCAATAAATATTAGCAAAAGTAGCAGCATAACCTCCAGTCTGATTTCCATAACCAATAACCAAGTTTACCATACCAAATTCATCGGTCATGGCTGTAATGGCCTCTTGATATTCCATTTGCGAAGAGGTGTCTATAATTGAAAATTGCAAACACACACTTTTATTTGCAATTGGAGCATTTACATTATTCGCCCCAGGAAGTACTTCACCGATAGGATTATAAATAATTGCTTGGTACGTAATTCCGTTTGTTTGAGAATAAAATACGGAGGTAACTAAAAACAGGGAAAGTAAAAATAATTTTTTCATAATTGCAATAATTATTTTTTATTGATATTAAAGTGAATACCAAATAGGATTTGATTTGTGCTTGTGGTTAATTTATCTTCTGAAATATTAAAAAGCATTACGCTTTTAGATAAGCCATAGCCAAAACTTAAATAACCAAAATCGTTTAATTTATATTTCAAATGAAATCCCGCATAAGGAATGAAAGTTAATCCCGAAAATTCATCTTGGTTTTTTAAATCATAAATAGCTCCATTAATACTTTGTTTTCCAAAAATAATGGTAGAAAGGTTTATTCCGGCATTTAAAAATAATTTGAAATTCTCCGAAAGCGGAACAGAAAAACCCAAAGAGTTATTCACCCCTAAATATTTTGTATCCCATTTGTAGCTATTAGCAAATGTCCCAGCAATAGCATTGTACTCATTTAGATTTACCCCAACGGTATGAGAAAAAAGATTGTTTTTTAACGGACGCGTATAACCCATTTCATAGGTTGTACCAGTTCCGCTATCTAAGGCAGTTGACATAGAACCTTGTCCGCTGCTAAAATTATATTTTGTAAAATTGCTTCCAGTTAAAAAGTAAACTTCTTGTGAGTAGGAATTCGTAAGTGCTAAAAAAGCGATTAGAAGAAGAGATAGTTTTCTCATTTTGATTTCAATAAATTAGTAGAATACGTAAAATTTTTCGCAGTTAGTTTAACAAAATATTCTCCCTGCGAGAAAGAAAGATTGTCAATAGTTAATGTATTATCAAAAGCCATTTTTTCTCTATAATAAACTAACCTTCCCATTACATCAAATAATGCAACTTTGATTGGACCAGTTATGAGAGATGAAAATTGGAAATTAACGCTGTTGATAAAAGGGTTAGGATAAGTAATGGTTGTAATGGAAATAACTGGTGGCAAAGCGGTTTTCATTTTATCACTTTGAAGAAAACCTTGACCAACAATTACGTAGGCACCTCTGTAATTTCCAATAGCGCTTTGTTGTCCGATTGTTTGTCTAATAGTAACACCTCCAAAAGTATGCGTGGTTGTTCCTTGTGAGGAAAGCATTTGATGATGTAACTGCTGCGCTTGAATTGAAAATCCAAATAATAAAAGTGAAAATTGCTTCATATATATTAATTTTATGGTACAATAATACAATTTGAATCATACAGAAAATGGATTAAATTATTTCTTAAAAAAATTTCAAATTTTAAATAGGAGCTTTTATGTTTTCAGTATAAAAAAAAATTGTTGAAATGCAAAAAACTAAACCAAAAACATATCGACGAAGAAATAAAACACTAATATTGCAAGGAAAATTCATACTTCAAACATAAAAAATAAAACCCCTCAATTAACATCAAATGGCAGAAAGCCTAATTACATTATTCACATCTATCATTGGGTTTTTGACTATCATTATTATTTTATTTAACTTCAATACAAATAGAATAGCAAATGTTTATCTAATTTTAATATTTGCTACAATATCATTTAGATTCTTTGTTTTCGGATACTTTAGTTTAACTAAAAACCCCCTTCTAATAAGCATCCTCGACACCATAAATTCATCGCTTGTTCTTATAATTCCTTCAGCATATTTATATTTTAAGAATTTGATTATTGATAAAAAAAAAATACAGCTACAAAATTCAAAACACTTTATAGTATCAATTGTAATTATTACTTTAGACATTGCAGATGATAATCATTACATCATAATCCCATTCAAACCATTTTTAATAATACCATTTGTTTCAATTTATTCTTTTGTATATCTTATAGTGATTTATCAATTACTAAATAAAAACATATGGCAACGAAAAGGAAAAATTAAAATTGTTATTAAGCAAAATAAACTAATGAAAAAATGGACTATTTATCTTTTTTTATTATTTTTTTTAGCTACGGTTAGATTAATTATTTCACTATTATTTGAAATTCTTAACAATCAACAACCTTTTGGAATAACTAAATTGTGGATATCTAGTTTGATTTGGTTGGGAGTTTTTTTAAATATTTTACTTTCTCCTGAAATTCTTTATGGGTATGGATATTTATTAAAAAAAATAGACACATACAATAATTCTGATGTCTCAATAAAATCATTTTGGAATACTAAACTTCAAACAGAAATTAGTAATATTCAGGATATAAAATTAAATAACAAAATAAGTAGTGAAATTTTAGATTATATATATAAAGTAGATTCTCTTACTATAAATAAAAATAATTTCATGAATTCCAACTTTACTCTGTCGGATTTAGGAATAATATTAAATATCAAACAAAGTCATTTATTATTCTTGTTTAAATACCATTCTAAAATATCTTTTCCAGAATATAAAAAAGTAATTCGAATTAAAGAAAGTGTATTATTAATTGAAAATGATTATTTAAAAAAAAATACTCTTGACAGTTTAGCTAGAAAAGTGGGATTCATTTCATACAATACTTTTTTTGTGAGTTTTAAAGATATTACAGGAGTTAATCCAATTGATTACATGAAAAAAAATTAAAAAAAGCGAATTGGATATACTAATTTAGTGACGCGTTTAAGTTAAGAGAAAAAACAATCAAAAAAGCAGAAATTCAACCCTCACAAAAAAAACTATTCAAAAAGCGGCAAAATCAAATCCTGAAATATAGAATTTAATTTCAATATTTGATTTAATTGATTCGTATGGAAATGGTATTAGAAAAATTTAATATTTATCGATATTCATTTAAATAATGTTTTTATTATTTCTATTTCAAACCCTATTTTATTATATCTTTTTTTTCATAAATTAAGGTATTTGTAATACAGCGGAGGCATTGAAAAACCAGCACCATCATCTCTTTTGTTGTGTTGCCTTAATTTTCTTTTTGAATAATCCTTTTATTCTGTTTCTATCCCTATTTTCCTTCACTGATAACTCAAAATCAATTTCAAATAAATTCCTCTTATATAATTAACATTTTCAAATCTCGTTATGTATTAAAAAAGTGTATATTTCACCTGAAAATAATTTCAAATACAGTACAATAATACACTAATTCGTGCTTTTTTTAAGAATTTATACCTTTTAAGGCAAAAAAGGGTTTAAATTAGCCTAAAAGTTAATTC
>JBIPNF010000043.1:0-14113 GCA_044373885.1 Flavobacterium sp.
GAACAGCAAAAACCGTATTGGTCTGGTTTCCGAAGAAGTGAATCATTTTTTGTAGTTATTGTTGTGTTGCGCAAAATTACTTTAAAAAAGTGCAATGTGCAAAATTAATATTAAAGCGAATAAGAACTATTTATGAAATCTATAATTTTTTTTCTTTCGGTAGCATAATCAAACCATTTTGTAGTTTCATTTCTTTTAAACCAAGTCAGTTGACGCTTTGCAAATCTCCGAGTATTTTTCTTGATTTCTTCAATAGCGAATTCTAATGTTATTTTTTCTTCAAAATAATCAAATAATTCTCTGTAACCAACGGTTTGTAATGCGTTTAAATGTTTATTTGGAAATACTTTTTCGGCTTCTGCCAATAAACCTTCACTTATCATAGTATTGACACGCAGGTTTATTCTATCGTAAATCTCACTTCTGTTGGCTTCTAATCCAATGACAATAGGGGTGAAGTTTCTTGTGTTTTTTTTCTTATTCATGAAAGATGAATAGGGTTTCCCAGAACCAATGCAAACTTCAACGAACCGCATCATTCGTTGTGGATTTTGTAATGTTTGCGGATTTTCTAATGTAATTGTATCAAAATAATCGGAATCTAATTCTTGAAGTTTTTGTTGCAAATAGTTGATTCCAAGTTTTTCATAATCTGCATTTACTTGTTCCCGAACGGAATTTTCAATTTCAGGAAATGCATCAAATCCTTTTAAAACAGCATCTACATATAAACCTGAACCGCCAACAAGTATTGCGAAATCAGATGTTTCATAGAGTTCGTCGAGTTTTGAAATGGCTTCTTTTTCGAAATCACCAACGGTATAATTTTCAAATATTGATTTGTTATGAATAAAATGATGTGTCGCTTCGGAAAGTTCTTTCTCGTTAGGAACGGCTGTTCCAATTGTCATTTCCTTGAAAAATTGTCGGCTATCACATGAAATTATTTCACAGCCAAAATACTGTGCCAAAGCAATGCTTAAGGAAGTTTTTCCTATTGCAGTTGGTCCTACAATGGTTATTAAATATTTCATTAGTTGTGTTTTGTGTTAGCCCAGATTGCAACGAAAAGCCCGGAATGAAAAAAGTTAGTTTTTCTTGGCGAAAAAGAGCGACCAAGGAAGCTCCTTTTTTGGCTTAGAAAAACAACTTTTTGAATGAGGACTTGTAGTGAAAAGCTGGAAATAGCTCCAAAAAAATTAAAATTTTATAATCTTTAAATACTTACTTTTTCGAATATGACTTTGTATAATATTTCTCGTGTCTCGGTTGTTTTGCATCGGAATTAAGATGTTTTTCAGAATTTCGATTTTGTGAATTTGATAATTTAAATCGTAAAAAGTATATCCTTTATAAACACCGTTTTCGATTAAAACCGCACTTCGTTCGCTTATATTTCGACCTTTATCGGTGACAATCATATTTTGACTTTCAAAACTATTTTTGGTTAAAAATTCTTGAACTCTTGAATTGTATTCCTCAGGTGAAATTTCGCCAATGCAGGCGCCGTCACATTCTTTTATATTATATTGAAAACAAGCTTTTTTTGTGAGATATAATCCGGTTAGTTTTTGGCATAATTTGTAATCGACTGTAATACGGAACAATGTATCTTTTGCTTCTTGCAGTGTGGTGAAAGAGGTTATTTCTTTGCGACGACCATCAGTTTTTTGAATTTTTAAGTTTAAATATCCTTTTTTATCAGTTTCGACATACAAGGCCAAGGTGAAGATATTTTTCCGCTGCGCCCTATTGTATATTGGTTTGTGGATTTTAATTTCTTCGCTTTCTTTTAATAATGCAATTAATTCGCTTCCCGTTTCTTCGTAGGTTACGGTAAAAACTTCCGCTTGAATTTTCTTTGATTTTACGTCAATTCCTGTAAAATGTTGGTTGATTCGCTTTTTTATGTTTTTACTTTTCCCAATATAAATTAGTTTTCCAGCTTCATTGTGAATATAATAAACCCCCGTTTTTGAGGGTAAATTTTCGATAATTAAATATAATTTTGGTGCAATCCCTTTTTGGATTTCGGTTTTAATTAATTCGGTTACAATTACTTTTTCGATGTCTTTTGCTAATAATAATTGGAATAATTTTACAGTTGCTAGTGCATCTCCGCTTGCGCGGTGTCGGTCAGCCATTGGGATTCCAAGTGCGCGCACTAATTTCCCTAAACTATGAGAAGTTTGTTCGGGCAATAATTGTTTTGATAATTCAACGGTACAAAGTGTCTTTTGATTGAAATCATATCCTAAACGGCGAAATTCAGTTCTCAAAATCCGATAATCAAAAGAGGCATTATGGGCAACTAAAACGCAATCATTTGTAATTTCAATTATGCGTTTAGCGACTTCAAAAAACTTGGGAGCGCTTTTTAGCATTGCATTGTTGATGCCTGTTAATTTCACAACAAAGGGTTGAATCGGAATTTCAGGATTTACCAAACTGATAAATTGATCCACAATTTCGTGGCCGTCAAATTTATAGATGGCGATTTCGGTAATTCCCTCTTCGTTGAATTGTCCTCCGGTAGTTTCTATGTCGAGTATGCAGTAAATTTGTTTAATGTTTAAGGTTAAAATTGTTATCGTACACCAAAGATACTACTTCCAATCCGAACCATTGTACTTCCACACGCAATTGCAAGTTTGTAGTCGCCTGACATTCCCATTGATAAAGTCTTCAATTGACAGTTTTTGGTTTTCAGTTGTTGATAATTATCAAATATCGATTTTAAATGTTCGAATTCTTTCTTAATTTGATTTTGGTTCTCTGTAAATGTCGCCATTCCCATTAAACCCACAATTTTGATATTATTTAAGTTTTTAAATGATTCAGATGTTAGTAAATCGTTTAATTCTTGTTCGTCCAAACCAAACTTTGTTTCTTCTTCTGCAATGTGAATTTGTAGCAAACAATCAATAATTCTATTGTTTTTTAGGGCTTGTTTGTTGATTTCTTCTAATAATTTCAAGCTATCAACACCATGTATCAAACTAACATAAGGCGCCATGAATTTCACCTTATTGGTTTGAATGTGACCAATCATGTGCCATTGAATGTCTTTGGGCATTTGTTCCCATTTTTCAGTCATTTCTTGGATTTTATTTTCTCCAAAAACAAGTTGGCCAGCATTATATGCTTCCATTAAATCAGCAACAGGTTTGGTTTTTGAAACTGCAACAAGAGTTACATGTTCAGGTAATGAGGATTTTATTTTGAGTAAATTTTCTTTTATTGACATTTTTGTTTTTTAATAGATTCTGTGCCTAAAGTTCATATACAACTAATCCGCTTCTGAATTTTGGTTCAATATAGGTGCTTTTTGGAGGCATTATCAAATTGGCGTCAGCTAAGGCTTTTATTTCTCCAATATTTGAAGGAAATAATATAAAACCAATTTCAAATTCTTCCTGATCAATTTTATTTTTTATTTCCAATATAGAATGTTTTCCCGAAAGATACTCTATTCGTTCATCATTTCGTAAATCTTCAATCGCTAGAATTGGAAGCAAAATTTTGGTATATAAAATTTGAGCGTCCAAACTGTCTAAAACTGTTTTGAATACGTCATTATTTTTATGCAAAATTAAGCTATAAAATTCATTATCGAGATACATTCCAAACTGATGCTTCAAAGTTGGTTGAAAAGGTTGCTGAAATTTATTTTCAACAATAAAATTCTTTTGCAATTCTTTAATAAAATCGTCTTTTGAATACCCGTTTAAATCTTTTACTAACCGATTGAATTCGTAGATTTTTACATTATTCTCTGAAATTAAATAACTAAGAATGTTGTTTTTAGCTGTATTTTCAGGATTTTCATTTTCCAAAGACAATAACTTAAGGGCTTCGGTACGGTGATGACCGTCAGCTATATAGAGGCTCTCTGTTTTATCGAAAATATTTTGAAGCCAATTGATTTCTAATGTGTCTTCTATTTTCCAAAGGTAATGAATTTCTTTTTTTGTTGTTGAAAACTCAAAATCAGCTATTTTTTGAGTGCAGTTAAAAATCCAGTTTTCGATTGTTTTATTATCTGGATAAGTCATCAAAACAGGCTCTGTGTTGAATTCCGAATATTTCATATAATCTTTGAGTAATCGGACTCTGAATGCGATAATGTCTTCGTGTTTTTTGATTATGTTATTGCAATAATCGGCTACACTTGTACCAACAATTATTCCCGTAAAAGATTGCGTTTTAGTTACAATCTTATGAATATAAATTGCGGGTTTATTATCTTTAATTAAAATAAGTTCATTTTTGAAATCCTCATATTTTTGATGTACTTGTCGGTATCTTTTTTCAAAGGAAACAGTTTCAGAATTGGTGTATGCAGGTTTTAAAATATGCAAAAACGATAGCGGATTAAAATCCAATTGCGCTGCTAATTCAGCATTTACATATTCTTCATAAGAACGGCAAGTGACAAGACAAACCTTATCACGAGTAGGACGCACTGCTTTGAAAGGAACTATTTTTGCCATAATTTAAAAAGTAAATATTAAAATTCAATGCTTTTAGTAATTTTGTTCTATTACTTTCTATGAACTAAGCGGTAAGTAAAATATAGTATCGTTTTTTAAATATGTAATTTATTGTAATTGATTGATTTTAAATAGTTTTATATTTTTTTTGAGACTTTTGACATTACTACATTAAAACTTTCGACTTATTTAAGTAAACTGTTTTGCGATTTTCTCTGCTTTTTTGCTCTCACTATAGTCATAAAAACCTTCACCAGATTTCGAACCTAATTTTCCAGCGCGCACCATATTCACTAAAAGTGGGCAAGGAGCATATTTTGGATTTTTGAAACCGTCATACATTACATTTAAAATGGCTAAACAAACGTCAAGACCAATAAAATCTGCTAATTGTAATGGCCCCATTGGTTGTCCCATTCCTAATTTCATAACCGTATCAATTTCATATACTCCCGCAACTTTATTGTATAACGTTTCAATTGCTTCGTTTATCATTGGCATCAAAATTCTATTGGCTACAAAACCAGGATAATCATTAACTTCTACTGGTGTTTTACCTAATTTTTCTGATAAATCCATAATGATTTTCGTAACTTCATCAGAGGTATTATAGCCACGAATGATTTCAACCAATTTCATAATGGGCACAGGATTCATAAAGTGCATTCCGATAACTCTTTCAGGATGAGTAACTACGGAACCAATTTGCGTAATTGAAATAGATGAAGTATTGGTTGCTAAAATGGTATTGTACGAACAAACTTCGTTTAGTTGTTTGAAAATATTGAGTTTTAATGCTACATTTTCGGTAGCCGCTTCAACCACTAAATCAGCACCAACAACGCCATCTTTGATATCAGTATAGGTGATAATATTGGAAATAGTTTTGAATTTATCTTCTTCGGAAATAGTTGCTTTGGCAACCATTCGGTCTAAATTTGTAGCAATTGTGGCCATTCCTTTATCCAATGATTTTTCTGAAACATCAATTAATTTTACGGTAAATCCGCTTTGAGCGAAGGTATGTGCAATCCCATTACCCATTGTTCCCGCTCCAATTACTGCTATTATTTTCATATGTTATTTTTTAAAACAATCAATTATTTGATAAGCAACTCGCAACGCATTGGTACCTTGTTCCAAAGTAACAACAGGAGTTGTGTTATTATTAATGGCATCTGCGAAAGAATTCAATTCGTCTAAGATGGCATTATTTTGTTCTACATCGGGATTAGCAAAATAGATTTGCTTTTTGACTCCTTCTGCATTTTGTAAAATCATATCAAAATCTCCAGGTACTTCTGGTGCATCTTTCATTTTTACAACCTCACATTTTTTCTCAAGAAAATCAACAGAAATATAAGCGTCTTTTTGGAAGAATCGAGATTTACGCATATTTTTCAATGAAATTCTACTCGCTGTTAAATTAGCAACACATCCATTTTCGAATTCAATTCGAGCATTTGCAATATCTGGAGTTTCACTAATTACAGAAACTCCACTTGCATTTATAAGTTTAACTTTTGAAGGGACAACGCTCAAAATAGCGTCAATATCGTGAATCATCAAATCTAAAACCACAGGGACATCAGTACCACGAGGATTAAATTCAGCCAATCGATGCGTTTCAATAAACATTGGATTTTCAATCATATCTTTTGTAGCGATAAATGCAGGATTGAATCTTTCAACGTGACCAACTTGTCCTTTTACCTTATATTCATTGGCTAAAGCGATTATTTCTTCCGCTTCAGCGACAGTATTTGAAATAGGTTTTTCAATAAAAACGTGTTTTCCAGATTTGATTGCCACTTTTGCACATTTGTAATGAGAAAGAGTGGGAGTTACAATGTCAATTACATCTACAGCATGAATTAATTTGGCAATAGTATCAAATTGTTTGTAACCAAATTCAGTTGAAATCTTAGCTCCGTTTTCTTGATTTTCATCGTAAAAACCAACTAATTCATATTTATCTGATTGTTGTAATAATCGTAAATGTATTTTTCCAAGATGCCCAGCACCTAAAACGCCTACTTTTAACATATAAATGTATTTTCAACAAAAATAGCAATAAAATGATTATTATCTAAAGCATTTAAAATTTATAATCCAACAATTAAATTTACATTTACTTTTATAAATTTACAGAATAAATAAATTATAGTTTTGAAAGACACTGCCAAACATCAAGGACTTAGAAATCAGCTCGTAAAACTTTTGCAAGATAAAGGAATTGTAGATAAAAATGTACTTAATGCGATTAATAAAATCCCACGCCATCTATTTTTAAATTCAAGTTTTGAAGATTATGCCTATCAAGATAAAGCTTTTCCTATAGGTTCTGGACAAACCATTTCACAACCCTATACCGTTGCTTTTCAAAGCCAATTATTAGAGATTAAAAAAGACGATAAAATATTAGAAATTGGAACAGGTTCTGGCTATCAAACAGCAGTTTTGTGTCTGATGGGAGCCAAAGTATATAGTGTAGAGAGACAAAATGAATTGTTCAAACAAACTTCTGCTCTATTGCCAAAATTAGGAATTCGTCCAAAACACCTTTCCTTTGGGGACGGTTATAAAGGATTACCAAATCACGCTCCTTTTGACAGTATTATTGTAACGGCTGGGGCGCCTATAATTCCGAAACCTTTAATGGCACAATTGAAAGTAGGGGGAAGGTTAATTATTCCTGTGGGAGAAAAAAATCAAATAATGACGATGTTAATCAGAAAAAACGAAACCCAATTTGAAAAACATGAATTTGGGGATTTTAAATTTGTACCACTATTAGAAGATAAAAATTAAAACGTAAACCCCGAATAATCGAGGTTTACTGACCAATAATATTTAAATAACGCTCTAAACTTTCTTTCTCAATTTTAGCTATAAACATCAAAAAATCATCTTTGTTGTTTTTAGTTTGAGCTACTTCAAGTGCGTTGTAGTATAGCATTCGGTTGTCATAATCCCCTTTTATATTAGCAATTACATAACCGTGTTGTAGCAAAATAAGGTTCATTACCAATCGAGAACTCCTTCCATTTCCATCTATAAAGGGATGAATAGTAACCAATCTTTCGTGAAGTTCGGCTGCTAAAATAACAGGGTGAAGCCTTTTTTTATTGGTTTCATACCAAATGAAAAAATCTTCCATTTCCTTTGCAACCATAAACGGTTGTGGTGGTAAATGAGAACTTCCTTTTATCATTACTTGAACTTTTCTATACTTTCCAGCATCTTCAGGATTAATTCCTCTCAAAATTAAATTATGAATACTTAGAACTTCACGTTCATTTAATAAAGTATTTCGCTCCATTAATTGTTTAATATAAGCAATAGCTTCTTGATGATTTATGGTTTCTAAATGCTCACGCATGGTTTTTCCAGAAATTGTAAGTCCTTCATTTATAACCAAATCGGTTTCACGAAGTGTCATTGTATTTCCCTCAATTCTGTTGCTTTCAAAAGTGTATTCTAATTCTAAAGCTTGAGCAATTTTATAACTATCTAATTTTCTAAAAGCATCTAATTTTACTTTTAAAGCATCAATTTCTGATAATATAATAGTTAAGCTATTAGATAATTTTCTTTTAGCTATTCCAAAAGAATTTTCAACTTCTTCACGAACTAAATTCATTGCCTTAATTGCAAAATCGTCACTTCCAATTTCGTAAAGAATTTTTTCTTTAAGCCAAGCAATCATTATTATTTCTAAATCAATTTCAAGAAGCGAAGCCAATTTAATTATTTGATCTTTTGTAGGTTTTCGTGAACCACTTTCATACTTACTTATTAAAGCTTGATCTATTCCCAAAAGTTGAGCTACTTCTCGAGTTTTTAAGTTTTTTTTCTCTCTTGCATTTTTTAATAATAGTTTCATTTTTAATAAAATTAATTGTCAAGACAAATTTAGTCATATTTTTTCTTAAAAAAAAGCATTTTCAGTTTTTTCTAAAATTCTTTTTTTATTCGTGCTAAATCTCTTTTTGTATCTTGTTCTTTTAGTGATTCTCGTTTGTCGTAAGTCTTTTTCCCTCTACAGAGTCCGATTTCTAATTTGGCCATTCCTTTTTCATTAGTAAACAATTTTAATGGAACAATTGTTAACCCTTTTGCCTGAACGCTTCTTGCCAAACTTTTTAATTCTCTTTTGTTTAGCAATAGTTTTCTTTCACTTCTAGCTTTATGATTGAATTGATTTCCATAGGTATACTCTTCAATATAAGTGTTAATTGCAAAAAGTTCAATGCCACTAAATTCACAGAAACTTTCTGTGATATTTGCTTTTCCTAAACGAATTGATTTTATTTCAGTTCCCGATAAAACAATTCCAGCAGTATAAGTTTCGATTATTTCATAATCAAATTTTGCTCTCTTATTTAGTATGTTTATTGTTTTTAGCATAGGAATGCAAATGTACTACAAAATTAAAAAATTAGTTAGCAATTGTTTTTAATTTAATTTATAAAAATAAAGCTATAACTATGATTTATATCAGTTTTTTCTTAGTTTCTGACCACTAATTTTGTATGATAATTTAAAACAAAAAACAAAATGAAAAATTTATTATTAGTAGCAGGAATTGTATTGTTGGGTTTAACGGCTAATGCACAAGAAAAAGCCAAAGACAAAGGTCTTGAGGGTACCTGGTGGGTTGCGGGTCAAGTTTCTTTCGGTTCAACTGAAACAGGAAGCGCTAAAACAACATCAAATATGATTCTTCCTATCGTGGGTACTTTCATTTCTCCTTCTGTCACTGCCGCAATTGGAATTGGAAATATCAGTTCTAAAACGGAAACTGGTTTACTAACAACTGCCGATAGCAATACTTTTGTTATCAAACCATTAATGAGAAAATACTGGAATGTTAGTGGAAATCTATTTTTCTTTGGACAGGCGGCCTTGCCAATTATGTTCGGAAAAGATAAAGTTGAAGATTCTAAATACACTTCTTTTGGTTTAGAATTAGCTCCTGGATTTGATTATATAATCAACAAATGGATGACAGTTGAAACTTCATTTACAATTTTCAATCTTAGTTCTTCAACATCAACTCCTGCTTTTGGAGATAAAACAACAACTTTCAACTTTAATGCAAATCCAATGAATTCTGTAGCAGATAGATCGTTAGGAAATTTACAAGTTGGTGTTAAGTTTTTATTTTAAAATACTTCATTTTATTCAATAGTTATTGACAGCAATTTATTATTTTTGTTGGAAAAGCCGTACTTTTTAAGTGCGGTTTTTTTATAATTATAAATTGATTCTAAATGTCAAATCAAGTAAATAATCCTCTTCATGGAATTACCCTTCAAAAAATGGTAGAACAATTAGTTGCTTTTTATGGTTATGATACTTTAGGCGAATTGATAAAAATTAAATGTTTTACTGACAATCCAAGTGTCAAATCAAGTCTCACTTTTTTAAGAAAAACGGATTGGGCTCGAAAAAAAGTTGAAGAATTGTATTTAAATAGCCTTAAAAAATTTTAGCATATTGAATTTCTTTCTATTTTCGCGCGAAGGATGGTAACGAAAATCCTTTGTGGAGCGAAGCGGTACAAAGATTGTAGTTTACAGCCTGGTCGAGTTTAACAAAATCAAAGTAGTAACTTATAATGACCTAAACGAAGACGCGCCCAAATAAAAAATAAGTGTATCTTTGAAATCTAATTTATTTGAAGATGGTTTCTCCTTTAGAATTGTATTTTAAGCAGTTTCGTGATCAGATTATCGGCATTAATCAGGAATTTGTTTCGCCTTTTGGAACAAAAAAAATTATCTACACAGATTGGACAGCGAGCGGAAGGTTGTATCGTCCGATTGAGGAGAAATTGATGAACGATTTAGGGCCTTTTGTAGCCAATACACATACTGAAACTACAGTTTCTGGAACAGCAATGACAATGGCGTATCACAACGCAAGATATGTTATTAAAAATCATGTCAATGCAAATTCTGATGATGTTTTAATTGCTGACGGAACTGGAATGACAGGGGTTGTGAATAAATTTCAACGAATTTTGGGTCTTCGGATTCCTGAAAATTTACGAGAATATACTACAATTCCTGATGCGGTGAAGCCGATTGTTTTTATATCGCACATGGAGCATCATTCTAATCAAACATCTTGGTTGGAAACAATTGCAGATGTGGTGGTGATTCCCGCCGACTCGGATGGACTTTTTTGTGTTGAAAATCTTAAAAATTTATTAGAAAAGTATAAAAATAGAGCGATTAAAATCGCTACGATTACGTCGTGTTCGAATGTTACGGGAATTAGAACGCCATATCATGAGGTGGCAAAATTGATGCATCAAAATAACGGACTTTGCTTTGTTGATTTCGCTTGTTCAGGGCCTTATGTTGCCATAGACATGCACCCTGAGGATGCTGAAAGCTATTTAGATGCGATTTTCTTTTCGCCACATAAATTTCTTGGCGGTCCTGGAACTTCTGGTATTTTGATTTTTAATAGTAAATTGTATACCAATGTGGTTCCCGATAATCCGGGTGGTGGTACAGTGAGTTGGACAAATCCTTGGGGCGAACACAAATATATTGATAATATAGAAGACCGTGAAGATGGAGGAACTCCAGGATTTTTACAGGTCATAAAAACTGCTTTTGCCATTCAGTTGAAGGAGCAAATGGGTATTGAAAACATCACGAACCGTGAGCATGAAATCGTGAAAACTGTTTTTGAGGAATTGGGAACTACGTCCAATATCAAAATTCTTGCCGGGCAACATCAGGATAGGTTGGGGGTGATTTCTTTTTATATTGACGATTTGCATTTTAACTTAGGGGTGAAATTATTGAACGATAAATTTGGTATTCAAACGCGTGGTGGTTGCAGTTGCGCGGGCACTTACGGGCATTATTTATTGAATGTAAACGAAGAAACGTCACATAAATTAGTTTGCCAAATTGATTCTGGCGACTTGACTTTGAAGCCTGGTTGGATTAGAATGTCGATTCATCCTACAACTACTTCAGAGGAAGTTTTGTTTGTTTGCAACAGCATTAAAGATTTGGCTGCCAACCATGAAACTTGGAAATTGGATTATAAATATGACAAAAACAGTAATGAGTTTGTGCATATAGATTCAAAAGATTTTGAGAAAAATATGGTTTCGAAATGGTTTTTTGAGAAGACAACTTAGATTGTTAGAACTTTAGACTTCTTAGAAAGTTAAAGTCATTACTCAAAATGTCTTGATTTTATTAAACTTATAACTTACAACTCTTAATTCATAACTACTTACCGCCTGTGTTTCCAGCGTTTATGTGACCATAAATAGAATTCTGGTTGTTCATAAATTTGCTGTTCTACGAGTTTTAGAAATTGATCTGTGATTTCATAATTTGGAACTTCCTTAGCATTATCTGAAAGCACTTCAAAAGTGGCTTCGTAAAATCCTCGCTTCACTTTTTTGGTTCTTAGAAAAATGACATTCATATCGTATTTTTTGGCAAGCATTTCACCGCCAGTATGAATTGGGACTTCTATTCCCATGAATTTGTTCCAATGAAAAAAGGAGCCTAATTTTGGAGATTGGTCGCTTACAAGTCCATAAAGGCCGAGTTTATTACTTCTGGAATTGTTAGCTATTACCGGAATTGTCTCCTTTGTTGTAATTAATGTTGCCTCAAATTTAGAACGAATATCACGAACTAATTTATCGAAATAGCGATTATTTATCTTTTTGTAAATGGCATAACTTTCAAAATTAGCTTTACTATTCATTGAAATGGCCCATTCATAACTTGCATAATGCGCGCATAATAAAGCGATACTCTTCTCTTTTTTTTCTAAATTTGAATAGACTTCAAGATTTTTAAAAACGTATCGTCTATCGATTTCACTTTTAGAAATTGTCAAAGTTTTTATCATTTCTAAAAAGACATCGCACATGTGTCGAAAAGATTTTTTTTCTATTACCAGACGCTCTTTCTTAGAAAGATGTGGCAAAGCCAAAGAAAGGTTTTCTCGAACTGTTTTTTTTCTGTAGCCTATGATGTAGTATGTTAATACATAAACTCCATCGGAAACGATATACAATATCCGAAAGGGCAATATCGAAATACTCCAAAGAATTGGATATATTAAAATATAAAGTAAAAACTGCATTTTAAATATTTTATGCAAATATACATTTAATTCCTATTTTCACGAACTTGATTTACAAAAGCTACGGAAAGTATCTTTACTTTTACAGTTGAATATAAATTTATAAAGATGAATACAATCTTAATTGTTATTATTATCCTTAACATTATTGTTAGTTTCAAAGGTTTCGAAAACACCGCTTTTTTTAGAAAATATGAATTTCATATTGGAAGTATACGTGCGGGCGAGCAAATCCGAATGGTTTCTTCCGCATTTTTGCATGCAGATATTGGTCATTTGGCTTTTAATATGCTAACATTATATTTTTTTGCACCAGTTGTTTTTGGCTATTTAGGTGATTTTTCGTTCGCATTAATTTATGTTGGAAGTTTGATTTTCGGAAGTTTACTAACATTGTTTTTTCATGCTAATGATTATACTTACCGAGCTATTGGTGCTTCGGGAGCGGTTACAGGTATTTTATATTCCGCAATTTTATTGCAACCCGATATGAATTTGTTTTTGTTTTTTATACCCATTCCTATACCTGCGTATCTTTTTGGAATAGGATATTTGCTATATTCTATTTATGGGATGAAAGCCAAAAGAGATAATATTGGTCACACAGCTCATTTTGGTGGAGCAATTGGCGGTTATTTAATTACTTTGGTCAAAGAACCACACATGTTTACAGATAATCTAGGAATGGTCATTTTACTAGCAATTCCAATTATATTGCTATTTGTTTTGGCCAAATTAGGTAAGCTATAATTGAAATTAGATTTTATTAATAATAAACTAAAAGAATAAACCATGAAAAAAGTATTTTTAATTATGATTTTCTCCAGCTTTATTGCTTCTCATGCACAAGAACTAAAGCCATTACCTCAAATTTCTGTATCAGGTGAAGGAAAGATAAAAGTAATTCCAGATCAGGTTTTTATTTCTATAGCAGTTGAAACCAAGGGAACGAATGCCAATGATGTAAAAAAGCAAAATGACGCTACAATTGAAAAAGTACTTCAGTTCATTACAAAATTTAAAGTTCCAAAAAGTGATGTTCAAACCCAAAGTATCTCTTTGAATCCCCAATATGATTACGAAAAGAAAATGCGAAATTACAATGCAACACAAACAATTGAAATTCTTTTAAAAAATAGCACACAATATGACAGCTTGATGGAAGGTCTCGTAGATGCTGGAATAAATAGAATTAAATCAGTTGAATTCAAAACTTCAAAATTGACAGAATACCAATCGGAAGCAAGAAAATTAGCCATGAAAGAGGCAAAATCAAAAGCGGAGGATTATGTATCCGTTTTGGGACAAAAAGTGGGAAAAGCAATTACAATTACAGATAATACACAAAATTATTATCCGCAGCCTATGTATGCAATGAAAACGATGGCGATGGATCAGGCAGAAAGTACAAGAGAAACAATAGCAATCGGAGAAATTAATATTACTGCTACTGTAAATGTGAGTTTTTTATTGGAGTAGTT
>JBIPNF010000216.1:0-4149 GCA_044373885.1 Flavobacterium sp.
GCGATGATTGCAAAAAAAGCGGAAACCAATGAAACTGCCGTAAATGCTTTATTGCATCAATTAATGGAAAAAGGAATTATAGAATACCACGCAAAAAGCAATGATACTCGATTGATTTTCAATGTGATTAGAGAAGATGAACGAACGATTAATGGCGTTTCTAAATATTTAGAAATACAAAATAATCTGAAAAAGGAGCAATTGAAATCGGTTTTGGAATTTATAAAAGATACTAAAAATTGCAAAAGTAAATTGATATTGAATTATTTTGGCGAGAAATCAGAAAAAAATTGCGGCATTTGTTCCTATTGTATTGGGCAGAAAAAACCAGAAATTGAGACGGAAGACCTTCGAGAACTGATTCTTTCATTATTGAAAATTTCCCCATTAAATTCAAGAGAAATTCAAATTTATACCAAAAAATCGACAGATGCAATTATCTTTGCACTGCAAAACTTATTAGAAAGTAATCGTATTCTCATAAAATCCAACAATAAATACACTTTAAAATCATAATGGAAAAATTACGCATCGTTTTTATGGGAACACCAGAATTTGCTGTTGGCATTTTGGATAGTATTATAAAGAATAACTACGAAGTTGTTGGCGTTATTACCGCGGCCGACAAACCTGCGGGTCGTGGGCAAAAAATAAAATACTCAGCCGTTAAAGAATATGCCTTAGAACATAATTTGACACTTTTGCAACCTATAAACCTTAAAGACGAAGGATTTTTATCGGAATTAAAGGCTTTAAATGCTAATTTACAAATTATTGTTGCATTTAGAATGTTGCCAAAAGTAGTTTGGGAAATGCCAAAATATGGTACGTTTAATTTGCACGCTTCATTGCTTCCGAATTATCGTGGCGCAGCGCCGATTAATTGGACTATTATTAATGGAGAAACTAAAACTGGAGTTACTACCTTTTATATAGATGACAAAATAGATACGGGTGCGATGATTTTGAGTTCAGAAATTGAAATTGAGGAAGAAGAAAATGCAGGACAATTGCACGATCGATTGATGGTTTTGGGAAGCGAAACTGTTTTAAAAACATTACAATTAATTGAAGCGGGAAATGTAGTTCCAAAAATTCAAGAAAATAATGCCGATATAAAAACAGCTTATAAACTGGATAAAGACAATTGCAAGATTAATTGGTTGCAATCGGCAAAAGAAATTCACAATCTAATTCGGGGATTATCGCCGTACCCTGTTGCATGGTGTCATTTTAAAGATCACAACCAAGAGTGGAATGTGAAAATATATGAGTCAAAAATAATTAAGGAAGAACACAAGGAAAAAATCGGAAAAATAATTGCTACCAAGAAAGAAATTAAAATTGCTGTATGCGATGGTTTTATTCAGATTTTGAGTTTACAATTTCCAGGAAAGAAGAAAATGACCACAACAGAACTTCTAAATGGAATGTTATTTTCTGAAAATGCATTAGTATGTTAAGGTGCTAAAACACTGATTTAATTAGAATATTGAATAAAAAACAGGGGGCTTATCAACAAATAAGAGAAGTTATCAACAAAACGAGTAAATATTTTGTAAAAGTCTTGTACGATAATGAAATCCTACTAATTTTGTTACTGTAAAGGAATTTTAACCAACATTTAATAACTATTATTATGAACAAATCAGAATTAATTGACGCTATCGCTGCTGATGCAGGAATTACTAAAGCAGCTGCAAAATCAGCTTTAGAATCATTTTTAGGAAATGTAAGTGGTACTTTGAAAAAAGGTGGAAGAGTATCTTTAGTAGGTTTCGGATCTTGGTCTGTTACTGCTAGAGCTGCAAGAGACGGTAGAAACCCTCAAACAGGAGCAACTATTAAAATTGCTGCTAAAAAAGTTGTTAAATTTAAAGCTGGAGCAGATTTAGAAACAGCTGTAAACTAATAATTTACAAAAATAAATTAAAGCCACGCATTGCGTGGCTTTTTTTTTAACGATAATCGATTAATTTAGGAGAAGCTGGTATTTGATTTTAAATTTATGTAAACTAAATAGTATACAATGATTTCAGAAAAAATAAAAAAAGGGCAATTGCTAATAGCAGAACCTTCCGTGATTTGCGATTTGTCATTCAACAGGTCCATAATATTAATAGCCGACTATAATGAAGAAGGCACGATTGGTTTTATACTAAATAAACCGCTAAAATATACGCTCCACGATTTGGTTCCCGACATTAATGCCGATTTTCCTATTTATAATGGCGGTCCAGTTGAACAGGAAAACCTTTATTTCATTCATAATATTCCAGATATTATCACCAACAGTATTGAAATTTCTAATGGGATTTACTGGGGTGGTAATTTTGAAATAACAAAAATTCTAATAAACAGTGGTGTTGTCAAAAAAGATAACATACGCTTCTTTCTTGGATACACCGGCTGGGATCCCAATCAATTGGAAGAAGAAATGGAATCTAGTTCATGGATTGCGGCAGAAAACAAACACAAAAATGCAATTATCGGAAAAGAAGCAACCGATTTTTGGAAAGAAAAACTTCAAGAACTTGGAGGAGAATATCTCTATTGGGCAAATGCTCCCGAGAATCCGTTGTGGAATTAATACTTATTAATTCAAATTAATCTAGTAAAGATTTATCTAGAAATGAACTGTTGCATTAAAACAAATAAATCAAAATAATCGAATACTTTAATTGGTTTAACACAACCTAATTTGGGCGTTCAATCGTTTTACTAAATCGTTAGCCACTGTATTTTCAAATTCCTTTTTGCGGTATTTGGTAATTGACTGAATCCCTTTTATAACATTAGTAATAAATAATTCGTCGGATTTTTGAAGGTCAAAAGGCGAAATTGGTTCTTCAACCACTTCTAAACCTTCCATTTTTGAAGCTAATCCTAAAATTTGTTTTCGCATTACTCCGTTCAAACAACCTTCTGAAATCGGCGGCGTAATCAATTTGCCTTCAAAAACCATAAATAAATTACCATTCAAGGCTTCAATTACATTTTTGTCACCATTTAGCATCAGGCAATTTTCAAGTCCATTTTCATCAGCAAAAATACTTCCTGTGACATTAATCATTTTGTTTGTCGTTTTTATAGAAGACAACATCTGCTTCGTGACATAAAAATCTTTATACAAATCAACTTCGTACGGCTTAATTTCGTTAAAATACAACTTGTTTTCCAACGCTTCGCAGTTAATCAAGAACGAAACTGATCTTTGTTTAGGCAAATAATAACCACCTTCATTTCTATACACCGTAATTCTGGCTCTTGCCGAAGCGGAACAACCATTGGTATTGGCCAAAGCCAGTATTTGTTCCTCGAAATATTCCATTGTAAAATTCATTGGAATTTCCATGCGAACCACGCGCATCGAAGCCATCAGTCTAAAATAGTGATCTTCTAAGAAAAGTATTTTGTTATCAATGATTTTTAAGGTTTCAAAAACACCGTCACCATAAAGAAAAGCACGGTTGTTGACCAATAAATTGGATTGTAAAGAAGCAATAATTCCGTTAAAATTTATCATATAAAAAAAGTCACGCCAAAAGCGTGACAAATATAACTCTAAATTATGGAAATTTAAACAGAACCTATAACATGTTTTAGATCTGAAATTTGGCTTTCCCAAAGTAATTTTACCTCATCTAAATCTTCTTCCATTGCATAATCGGTAACCATCAAAGAAACATCTTTCGTAATTTCGTCCTCAAGAATACGCAATTCAAAATAAAAATCGGTATCTTTATTTTCTTCGTCAATCCAACGAAACTTCACTTTCTCGTCCGTTTTTTTGGCTGAGAGACGTGCTTTTTCTTCCGATCCATCCCAAATAAATGTAAAAAATTCACCGCGAGAATTCACGTTGTCAGCAAACCATTCAGAAAGTCCCGATGGAGTAGAAATATATTGAAACAATAATTGTGGGGAAGAGTTTAGGGGAAATTCTAATTCGTATCTTACTTTTGTGTCCATGAGTACCTCAAATTTTTTGGAAATATATAGATTAAAAAACGAATAAAAAAGCATTTTAAAATATATTTTTTTTTCTTTGATTTATATTTGCATCATCTGATTTATGTTTTATATTTGCACCCGCATTCAACAATGCAAATAACCGAAAAATGGCGAGGTAGCTCAGTCGGTTAGAGC
>JBIPNF010000217.1:0-4147 GCA_044373885.1 Flavobacterium sp.
AAAAAAAGCGATACAAAAAGACAATAGAAATACAACAACTTCATTTCTTTTAGCTACTTTAGCACTCGGAATTTTATTTGTTATTTTACAGTTTGTTGGGTTTAGTCAAATCGTCGATAATGGCTATTTTTTCACAGGAAGTGCTAGTTCTATTACAAGTACTTTTTTATATGTTGTTACAATTGTGCATCTTGCTCACCTTGCTGGAGGGTTAATATCACTTTTAATTATAATTTATAATCATTTTAAACAAAAATACAATTCAACTCAAACCCTTGGTATTGAGCTAGGTGCAATGTATTGGCACTTTCTTGACTTCTTGTGGGTGTATTTGTTTTTGTTTTTATATTTCTTTAAATAAGAAAAAAACGTAAATTTGGGAACTTTTTAATGAATAACTAATATGGGATCGACAGTTACTACTGCAAATACTGAAGAAAAAACTTGGGGAGGCGGAAATGAGCCAATGGGAGCAAGTTATGGTAAATTAATGATGTGGTTTTTTATCGTATCAGATGCCTTAACGTTCTCGGGATTTTTAGCAGCTTATGGTTTTTCAAGATTTAAATTTATTGAAACTTGGCCTTTAGCCGATGAAGTGTTTACACACTTTCCGTTCTTACACGGTGTTCCTGCTCCAATGTACTATGTTGCATTGATGACTTTTATTTTAATTGGTTCTTCTGTAACGATGGTATTAGCCGTTGATGCAGGTCATCAATTAAACAAAGCAAAAGTTACTTTTTATATGTTCCTAACTATTATTGGTGGTTTGATTTTCGTTGGCTCTCAAGCTTGGGAATGGTCCAATTTTATTAAAGGAGAATATGGTGCTATTGAAACAAAAGGCGGAAGTTTACTTCAGTTTGTTGACAATACTGGACACAGAGTGAAATTAGAAGATTTTGCAGCTTCTCTTCCAAAAGAAAGAGAACAATTAACAAGAAACAAAGGGAAATGGTTCATGGACGAAGCTTCATTACCAACCTATACAGTAGCTGAAGTTCAAGCAGGTTTCAAATCTCACCCCGATTTATTGATAAGAACTGAGGTGATTTATGAAGACAATGCTGCCTCAAAAGCAGATCCAAAAAATAATACCACTTTAAACAAAATAAAACATAAAACAATTCTAACAAGAGCTGAATCTGAGCGAAGATTAGAAAGTGCCGTTTTAGTTGTTGAAGGAGCAAACCTTAAAAGAAATGAATATGGAAGTAAATTATTCGCTGATTTCTTTTTCTTTATTACAGGTTTCCACGGTTTCCACGTATTTTCAGGTGTTGTCATTAACATCATTATTTTCTTTAATGTACTTGTTGGTACCTATGAGAAAAGAAGAAGCTATGAAATGGTAGAAAAAGTTGGATTATATTGGCACTTTGTCGATTTAGTTTGGGTATTTGTATTCACGGTTTTCTATCTCGTTTAATTTTCAAAAATTAGTATTATGTCAGACGTTCACGTTTCTAACACAAAAAGAATTTGGTTTGTTTTCGCCCTATTATCAGTCGTAACAACCGTAGAGGTTTTCTTAGGGATTATTAAACCAGAGTCATTACACTTAAATCATTTCTTAGGAATGAATTTGTTAAATTGGATTTTTTACATCCTAACTATTTTCAAAGCTTATTATATTGTGTGGGCATTTATGCACATCGAAGGTGAAAAAAGTTCTCTTAGAAATGCAGTAGTTATTCCAGTAATATTCTTAGTAATCTATTTATTATTTATTTTATTGACAGAAGCAGATTATATATTCGAGGTTTTCAAAAATTCTACTATCAAATGGAATTTTTAACAATATATTAATTCAAAAAAAGGGTACGCATGCGTGCCTTTTTTTATTTTTGTATAAATATATCTCAAAGACAGAATGAAAAAAAATTTAGTTCTCTTCGTCCTATTTATTCTACCAATAGTAGCGTATCTTTTCTTTGCTTCAGGCGTAAATAGTTTTACAAAACTGCCAATCGTTACCGCTAAAATTCCTGATTTTGGCGCTTGGAATTCATTAAATGGTAAAAAAGTAACGCTAAATAATAAAATTACAATCCTAAGTTTTTCAGGAACTGATTTGTTAAAAAACAGAGGGAATTATTTCAACTTAAACCAGAAAATCTACCAACAATATCATACTTTTCAAGACTTGCAATTTGTAGTCCTTTGCCCATTAGGAACAGAAAAGGACGCCAAGTATATCGTAGATCAATTTTCTAAATTTACAGATGTTTCTCAATGGCAGTTTGTATTTACTTCAACAGATGAAATTCAGAAGTATTACAACCAATTAAAACTGAAAAATAAATTGAATTCCGATTTCGGAACTTCTAATGTTTTTATTGTTGATAAAAATAGAAACCTTCGCGGTCGTAAGAAAAAAGACGAATACAAGGAAGGCTATAACACCTTTTCCCCATCGGATTTAAGCAACCAAATGCTAGATGATTTTAAAATCATTTTATACGAATACAGAGCCGCTTTGAAGAAAAATCATAATGCAGAACGTAAAATTTAAACATTAGAAAATGATAAAAAATAAATCATACATCGGAATTTTCTTCGTCATTTTAGTGTTGGGCATCTTTGCAATTCCAAAAATTATCGATAGAATTAAAAACGGTGAAATTGTAAAAGGAGATCGTTTGGACGTCATTTCAAATCATGCTTCATCAGAAACTTCAAAATTGCTCACCATTGGACCAGCGCCAAAATTTGAACTTACCGATCAAAATAGCAAACTCATCTCTAATAAAGATTATGCAGGAAAAGTATATGTTTTAGAATTTTTCTTTACTACTTGTCCTACAATTTGCCCGAAAATGAATTTGAATATGTTAACTATTCAAAACACTTTTTTTGGGAATCCAAATTTTGGAATTGTTTCTATTACTATAAATCCAGAAAATGATACGGTAGCAGTTTTGAAAGAACACGCTGCAAAATTAGGAGTAAAATCAACCAATTGGCATTTCCTAACTGGAGATAAAACTAAAATATTTGAATTGGCAAACAAAGGTTTCAACGTTTATGTAGGCGAAAATTCAAAAGTAAATGGAGGTTTCGAACATTCAGGATTATTTGCATTAATCGATAAAAATGGTGATATTCGTTGCCGAAAAGACAACTTTGGAAACCCAATTCTGTACTATGACGGTATCGAAAAAGAAGGCGTGAGAACCCTACAACAAGACATTGCAATTTTATTAAAAGAATAACTATGGAAAACAATTCAGTAGAACAGAAATACAACAAATGGATTATCGCATTATCCGTAATAATCCCTGTCGCAGTAGCTGTACTTTTCAAAATTAAACTAAAAGATTTAGGATTTAATGTGTCACCATTACCTATTTTACCTCCAATTTACGCAACTATAAACGGAATTACTGCCGTTTTATTAATCACAGCCGTAATTGCAATTAAAAACGGAAATCGAAAACGCCACGAATTACTAATGAAAATCGCAATTGCTTGTTCTCTAGTATTCCTACTTTTGTACATCGCTTACCACATGACCACTGATTCAACAATGTTTGGCGGAACAGGTTTTATAAAATATGTGTATTTTTTCATTCTTTTGTCGCACATCATTTTATCCATCGCCACCATTCCCCTCGTATTAATTACCTACGTTCGTGCCTTGGCTGAAAAATTTGACAAACATAAAAAAATTGCCAAAATCACCTTCCCAATTTGGTTGTATGTTGCCGTTACTGGTGTAATCGTGTACTTGATGATTTCCCCATATTATGTTAAATAAAGTCAAAGGTCAAAAGTCGAAAGTCAAAAATCACCAGAAATTAATCACTTCTGTTTTCGTATTTCTTGTTTCCATATTTTTTTCTCTATCAACAAATGCGCAATGTGCAATGTGTCGTGCAGCGTTAGAAAGTGAAGGAAATCAAGCCAAAGCCAAAGGAATCAACGACGGAATTGTCTATCTTATGGTAATTCCCTACATCTTAGTTGGTTTAGTTTTCTTCGCTGTTTACAAAATGTACACCAACAAAAACAAAGCTTAATTTCTTTTTTCAGGAGCGAATTGTCCGTCTTTTTCAGGAGATGCAATTCCCGCTGTCATTCCAAATCCTCGCTAAAAAGCTCGGGATTTTCCCTTCCATCAGGGCTGAATGAAAGTTGATAT
>JBIPNF010000044.1:0-13967 GCA_044373885.1 Flavobacterium sp.
AAATATTCCTTATGGAACGTACAACTATGTAGTAACTAAAAATTGTTTTGTTCCTAAAACAGGTTCAGTTACTGTAAACTGTCAGCCTAATGGTGATGGTGTAGGTGTTGCCGTAGGTGCTTTAACAGCTATTACGATTGACACTACAATTACTAGAACAGTCGACACATTGACTGTTACTCAAGCAGGAATGACTTATCAATGGGTAAATTGTGATAATGGAAATGCTCCAATTTCAGGACAAACTTCTCAAAGTTTTACACCAACAACTTCTGGTAATTATGCAGTAATTGTAACAACTACTAATTGTACTAGAACATCTCCATGTTTTTCAGTTGCAACTTTAGAAAATGAAGATTTTACTTTTACAAATCTGAAGTATTATCCAAATCCAGTAACTGATCAATTGTGGATTACTGCAAAGGATGTAATTTCATCAATTGAAGTTTATAATCTAATAGGTCAAAGAGTTTTATATTCAGAGCCTAATACCTCAGTTACTAGTATTGACTTTTCTAATTTACCTAGCGCTATTTACTTAATAAAATTATCAGCCAATGGGATTACGAAAGATATTAAAGTGATTAAAAAATAATTTTCGAACAACTTATATTATTAAGGCTGTCATTATAGATAGCCTTAATTTTTTTAAAAAATAAGAGGCAAATTAACAATAATTAAATTACAAACAAATGCAAAAAAAATATGCTTTTTTATATACAAATACATTGTATTCGGTAAATAACATATTTCAATGTTTAAAAGAAAATTTAGCAATAAATAAGTTAGTAAATAAATTCCTACTACTATTTTTTCTGATGTTATCTTCATTAGGATACAGTCAATTAACTACGGAATATTTCGAAAGTGGTATTCCAACTTCATGGGCAGTAAGAAGTAATTTGACCGTAGCGAATAATTGGGCTCAATCACCAACAAGTGGTTATCTTGGTTCCGGTGCTGCTTCGGTAAATCCAGCGTTAAATACAACAACAGGTACTACAGCTGAATATTATTTGATATCCTCACAATTTTTAACACCAGATAGTGGTGAAATACGATTTTATACTAAGCAAGGAAGTTTTACAAATAAGGGAGCTACCTATCAATTGAGAATTTCAACTGCGAATCAGCCTGATATTAGTAGTTTTAATGTGGTACTACAATCTTGGACAGAAACACAATTAAACGTTTCAGCAACAACATATGAAGAAAAAATCGTTTCTATTGGATCAATACCAGCAGGAATTCCTGTTTACATTGCATTTGTAGCCATTACCAATCAAACGGGTACAACGAATACAAGCGGCGATAGTTGGTTTGTTGATAATGTTAGAGCAATCCCTGGATGTTCTCCGGTTACAGGTATAACCACCGTTAATGGATCAGACAGTGCTGTAATCAATTGGACGCATCCCTTTGCTACACAATTTGGTATTGAAGTAGTTCCTACTGGCGCTGGTCATGGGACTGTTGGAACAATTGTAAATTCTCCAACCTATACTGCTACTGGATTAACATCTTCAACTTCATATGACGTTTATATTCAAACGCGATGTGATGCCACCACATTAAGTACTTGGGCAGGTCCATTTCCTTTTAGAACAAGTGTATTAGGATTATCATGTAATACTCCATTAATTATACCGCCAAATGTATTTACAACCCCTTATGTTTTAAATACGAATCTGAATACCTTTACTGATAATTCAACTTATATTCCCTATACAACTCAAGGTTCGAGTTGTTTGCCAGCTGCAACTCCGTCAACTTGGAATTATTTGGCTGGTGATCATGCCTTTTTATCCTTTACTCCAACAACATCGGGTTTGGTTAATTTGACACAAACAGTCAGTTCAACTACTGGTGGGGGATGTTATGGTAATATGAGTTCAGCGGTTTTAATATATGACAGTTGTACAAGTGTAGGAACTCCAGCAGGCTGTTTGGGATCAGTAGTTACTGGAAGTAGTCCTCCTATTCCAACAGCAACACTTTATAATTTTTATGTTGAAGCGGGACGTACCTATACTATTGTTATTTCTTCACCTTATCAACATAGTGCTTCTGGAGCAAGTATCTGTTTCACTTTTACCTTGAGTGGATCGACTTGTTCAGCACCTTCAGGAACTTCAATTGCATATAGTAATTTATTACAAACGAGTGCTACTTTTTCCTGGGATAATATTAGAAATTTAGTTAGCTCATGGCAATATGTAGCGATTCCAACACCTACAAATGGCCCAACAGGATCGGAGACTTTGATAACAACAAATACGAATGCCAATAATAATTTGACAGGATTACTTCCAGGTACGAGTTATAATTTCTATGTTCGTTCTGTTTGTGGAGGTGTTCCTGGACCATGGTCACAACCATTACCTTTTACAACTCCTTGTTTGGTTTTTTCAACACCTTATCACACTGATTTCACTGGTGCCTCCACAACTGCTCCAGAGCCTTGTTGGGCATCTTTAGATTTAAACCAAGATGCAACCAAATTTATTTATTCGAATGATTCTTCACCAGGAGCTCCGCAAGGACAATTAGCTAGATTATTTACTTCAAATTCTGGAAACAACACGAATGACATGTTAGTTACTCCAATGGTTCATTTCGATGGTGTTACTCAAAAAAGACTTCGTTTTAAGTTTAAGGGATTTGGGGGTTATACTAACGCTACTGGTTATGTATTGGGACAATCTAGTTATGCAATCAAGCTATCTACAACAGGAATTGGAGAAAGTGATTTTACGAATATTATCGCTCCATTGCAAACTTTTGAAACGGGAAATAATTGGGTTCAAAGAATAATACCAATTCCAATTAATCTTGTTGGTGATGTAAGTATTTCTTGGCATTTACCACAGGGATCACTTCAAACTGCAACCAATTTGACCATAGATGATGTATTCATTGAAGACATGCCAGCATGTTCAGATCCAATGTATCCTGCTATTACAGCTGGCTCTATAACGAGTACTTCTGCAGAATTGACTTGGACCAATGGATACAATACATCTCAATGGGAAATTATTGCACAACCATTAGGTACAGGAATGCCTTCTGCAGCTGCTTCGGGCACAATTGTAAACACAAATCCTTATACTTTTACAGGATTAACCCCGTCAACCCAATACGAATTTTATATTAGATCCTATTGTGACGCAACACATCAAAGCAATTGGGTAGGTCCAATTACATTCTATACTGTTTGTATTGCTCAACCAACTCCTTATTATGAGAGCTTTAATGATGGTGATATCACTTCAAAGAAATTTTGTTGGACGGTACAAAATAGAAATAACGATTCTGCAAAATGGACAATGAATGCTACAGAGTTTGAGATTACTCCATATCCAGTAAATTATTTTGTTCCTTTAACATCATTTGATGACTGGTTGGTAAGTGTACCTCTTAATATTATTGGTCAAAAAAGACTTCGTTTTAAATATAGAGCTGCGACTGATCTTTTTTATCCAACTCCAAGAGCGTATATGGAGGTTGTAATTTCATCAACACCTGATTTTGCCAACTATACCGTTTTGATTCCCGAGCATGAATTTATAAATAACAATTATCTAGAAGATTCTGTTCTATTCACAGGAACAGGTGTTTCGTATATTGCTTTTCGAGTACCACCAACGATGTCAAATCCAGCGGGTTCCGCACATTTAATGATTGATGATGTCTATGTTGAAGATCCGCCAGGTTGCGAAATCCCATCAAATTTGACTGCAGGTGCTATTACTACAAATTCAGCTAGTCTTAGTTGGTCTATTGGATATACTGAAACGCAATGGGAAATTAGAGTTCAAAGTCCAATGTCAGGTGTTCCTTCAGGTTCAGGGATAGTAGTAAATACAGTTCCAACTTATAATGCAACTGGTTTATCTCCTGATACGGCCTATGAATATTATGTGAGAGCGGTTTGTGACGAAACTCATAGTAGTGCTTGGGTTGGACCATTTCCATTTAGAACTATTTGTAATCCACTGCCAACGCCATTTTTTGAAACATTTAATTCTGATTCAACAACTGAATCTTGTTGGACAGTACTTAATAATAATGGTGACTCTCATTTTTGGCAGACCAATCAATCAGGAAATAGTCCAATTGGAAACCAAATGGCAGCAATGATGACGGGAACTAATGGAGCAAATAATGATTGGATGATATCACCAACACTTATTGCGCGTCCCAATCAAAGGTTGCGTTTTAAATATAAAACATTATCTCCTTATTTTGAAGAAGATTTGAAAGTAATGCTATCTACAACAGGTGCCGCTCCAGCTCAACTTACTACAGTATTGTATCAAAACAGTTTTTCTACAACTACTGACGCTAGTGGAACTTTAGTCAATACGAATACAATTACTGTAGCTTCTACCCAAGATGTTAGAATTGGAGATACTTTTTATATAGCAGGCTTCCCATTTCTTTATGGTACCAGAGTTGTCGCTATAAATGGTCTTGTAGTAACAATGTCAGCAAATGCTGATTTAACATTAACCGGAGTTCAAAATGTAGTTTTTTCACATGAAATAATAAATAATACAGAGTTTAGAGAAAGAGTAATTAATTTGCCATCAGGATTAACAGGAAATATAAATATAGGATTTAATGTTCCTTTTTTTCAACCTAATCCGTGGAATTATAGAGGCCAATTCGTTTTTCTTGATAATGTAATAGTAGAAAATATTCCATCATGTCCAGAGGTTACAAATATTATTACTCGGAATATTATAGATACTTCTGCTGAAATTTATTGGGATGTAAATGGTTCTGAAACTTCATGGGAAATTTCAATGCAGCCTTTTGGAACGCCTGCGCCAATTGGCAATACACTTCCGCAATATCTTACAACAACAACAATAAATCCAACAACAATTACAGGATTAATACCATCGACACGTTATCAATATTACATTCGTTCACTATGTAGTAGCACCTCACAAAGTGAATGGGTAGGTCCATTCGAATTTCTTACCAAGTGTGATATGTCAAATGTGTGTCAATATACTATTTCTGTTAGTAATGGTTCAACAGGACGCGTTTACCAAGGTCTTGAACTAAGACAAAATGGAGCCATGGTACAAATGTTAACATTTCCTTTAGGCGGAACGAATCAACCTACGGTAATAGATTACCCAGTATACTTATGTAGAGGAGTTGAATTCTCCCTCTATTTTAATGCAGGAGGAGGAAGTGGGGTACAGTATACACAAGCTCGTGCTATCGTTAAAGACGAAAATAATAATGTCGTTTGGACAAGTCCAGCAGGGTTAGGAACTCCTTACACGAATGTTTATACTGCAGTTTCAAGTTGTGGTACTATTACCTGTGCTCAGCCAACAAATTTAGCGGTAAGTAATCAAGGGGTTTTATCTTGGACACCTGGAGGAACTGAAACGCAATGGGAAGTTTCAATACAACCTTTTGGGAATGGTGCCATTCCACAATCGGGTGTAATTGTGAATTCGCCAAATTATACTCCTGTAGCAAGTGATTTTATGAATCCTACAGCTGGTACAAACGATTTTTTTGTTCGTGCAATCTGTAGCGCAACAAGTAAAAGTTTCTGGTCGGGACCAAAAACTTTTGTAAGAAATGACGAAGCAAATACGGCAATTCTTTTGCCAGTTAATACGGCAAGTACTTGCGATGTTTCAGGAATCGATGGGTCGTTCAATGGAGCCACAGTTTCTATAAATCCAACAACATGTGATGCAGGAAATTTAGGGGATATTTGGTATGATTTTGTTGCAACCTCTAAAGTACATGTAGTTGAATTAAGTGACTTAGCTCCTGGTAGTTATTACACTTCTTCTTATCAAGGTATGTGGCCACAAATCATGTTAGGATTGTATGAAGTTCAACCAAATGGGTCTCTTGTTCAAATTTCATGTAGTAATAATAACTCTTTGGTTACTATGTATTCTTCAGAATTAGTAGTAGGTCATACTTATAAAATAAGAGTTACACTAAACAATACCTTAATCACAGGAAAAACATTCCATATTTGTATTACAACTCCAAATAATCCTTGTGGTATGGATGCCTTTAATTATGATTTTGAAAAATTACCAATGCAGTGGATTACGGGTATTACATCAATTATTGATGCAAGAGTTACTCCTGGTTGGAGAGTAAATACAAATTGGGGAGCGATGTTTTTTCAAGAAGGTTCAAATTCTCCTGGAGTTTACCCTTATTCTGGAGGGCAATGTCTTCAATTGGTTCATGATAATGCTTCAACATGGAATCCTGCTGATCCTAATATTAAAGGACTGTATAAAGATTTTGATACTTCTGAAATTACTCAGATGGATTATAGTTTTGCCTCTGCAACAAGAACTAATAATTCTACTCTTCAATTGTATGCTGGACCACCTGCTGGACCATTTACTTTAGTAACTGAGAACACTTCTAATTCTTTGGTTTGGCAATTAGTTCAAGGTAATTATATTGTGCCTGCAGGTCAAAATAACACACGATTTATTTTCCGTGTAAAAAATTATACGATTGGACACCTTTTAGACGCGGCTAACTTTAAACCTAATACCAATATTATTACAGCAAATACAATATTGCCTTGTACAATTACGTCTGTAAATATAGCAGCAGAAGGAGTTGGGCAGTGGATTGCCGATACAAATAATCCAGCAAATACAACTATTGTATCTCCAAATACTAAAATTACCAATGTAACAGGTTTTAGCACAGCAGGAAATTATATCTATCACTGGAAAACACGTTATTGCGATAAGACAATTACAATTACTTATCAAGGTGTAACAGAAGTTCCAACTGTGGTTAGTCCATTAAATTTATGTCATAACTCAAATGCGACTGCTTTAGCTGCAAATGTAGCGAGTGGATATTCATTATTATGGTTTACACAAGCAACTGGTGGAATAGGTAGTACGATTGCTCCAATTCCAAATACAGCTCAAGTAGGCTCAACAATATATTATGTGAGTGCCGTTACGGCTACAGGATGTGTTGGACCAAGAGTGGCAATAACAGTAATTATTAACGCACTACCAACAGCAACTATTTCTGGAACTACATCAATTTGTACTGGAAAAACGACTACATTAACCTTCGCCGGAACCGCCAACGCTATTGTAGTATATACTATAAATGGAGGTCCAGATCAAACCGTTACATTAAATACATCTGGAATTGCAACAGTTACATCTCAGCCATTAACTGTAGATAGTACATTTGCATTAGCTAGTGTAACAGCAGCAGGAACTTTAGCGTGTAGTAAAACATTGACAGAAAGTGCAGTTGTTACTGTAACTCCCTTAATTCCTCAAAATGCAGTTTTTAGTTACAATCAAACATGTGTTAATGGAATAAATCCATTGCCAATAGGTGCAACTGGTTTTGTAACAGGAGGGGTTTATAGTTCAACTACTTTGACTGTAAATTCAACTACTGGATTAGTCAATTTGTCAAATGCTACTTTGGGTTCTCATCAAATAACCTATAGTTTGCCTCAAGACAGTGACAATTGTAAAGCCGCAACTACTTATGATGCAACAATAATATTGACACCGGGAATTACGCCTGTAACTACTTTTACCTATAACAGTTCGTATTGTCCAGATGGCTTAAATGATTTACCAGTTTTAACTTCTGGATTCGCTCAGGGAGGTTTGTTTAGTTCAACGTCAGGTTTAGTAATTAATAGTTCCACGGGAGAAATAAATATTGTTAGAAGTGTTCCTGGAAATTATACTGTGAATTATTCAGTAGTAGCAAATCCATCAACATGTGCATTAGCTGGTACAAGTACTTTCACATTATCAATTTCAAATCCGTTCGCTGTAACTATTGATGATTATTGTCAAGATCAAATGTTGCTATTGGAAGCACTTCCAGTAAATAATTCATTTAATCCATTAACAGTTACTTATGTTTGGAGAGATCAGATGAATAATAGTATTGGTTCAAATTCACCAACATTAAATATCGATGATTATTTATCACAGCATCAATCGTTAAGTTTCCCTTTGAATTTCAATGTTTCTGTAATGTCAAATGGGTGTTCAAGTTTGGCTAATTTTACTGTTGAAAATGATCCTTGTAAATTGATTCCAAGAGGGTTTTCTCCAAACAATGATGATTTTAATGATACTTTTAACTTAACTGGAATGGGAGTAATAGAACTTGTCATTTTCAATCGCTTTGGAACTAAGGTATATTCATTTAATGGGAATTATAGTAACCAATGGAATGGTGCTTCTAATTCCGGTCAAGAATTACCGGATGCTACTTATTTTTATAGTATCAAAAAAGCAACTGGAGAAAACATAACGGGTTGGGTATATATTAATAGATAACCTAAATCATAAATTAAATTAGTCTGATTGAAACTATTTCAATCAGACTTTTCTCAAAATAAAAAAAATAAAAATCTAATATGAAATATTTATATATAGTTTTAATAATAATATACGCTTCCTATATTCATGCACAGCAAGACCCAAATTATACTCAATATATGTATAATATGAATGTTATGAATCCGGCTTATGCAGGTTCCAAAGAAAACATGTCTGGTAGTTTCATGTACAGACAACAATGGGTAGGATTAGAAGGTGCGCCAAAAACGGCAACTTTTTCACTTCACAGTCCAATTGGTAAAAATGTAGGTCTTGGTATTTCTGCAATTTCAGATAAAATTGGTCCTGTTGAAGAAAATAATGTATATGCTGATTTCTCCTATACACTTAATTTGGGTGGAAGCAATCGTCTGGCACTTGGATTAAAAGCTGGGGCAACTTTTCATAAAATAGGGCTGTTTTCTGATATAGGGAATGGGTATATTCAGCAACCTGGAGATGTAGCTTTTAGCGAAAATACAAATTCAGCTAAATTAAATATTGGAACAGGGCTGTTCTACTATTCAGAAAAATATTATCTTGCATTTTCAATTCCAAATATGTTAAATTCAAAACATCTTGATGTAACACAAAATGGACAATTGTATCAATTTGGAAGTGATGTGCAACATTATTTTTTAACAGGGGGATATGTGTTTAATATTGCAGACAATACAAAATTTAAACCTTCATTTATGATGAAGTCAGCATTTAATGTTCCAACATCAATTGATTTGTCTTCAAATTTTTTATTTTATAATAAATTTGAAGCTGGGGTAAGTTATCGCCTTGATGATTCTTTTGGAGCAATGGTAAATTTTGCAGTTTCGCCATCTATCAAAATTGGTTATGCTTATGATTATATCATTTCAGATTTAAAAGTAACTACAGCAGCATCGCATGAAATTATGGTTTTATTTGATATTAATTTCCCTAAGAAGGCATCTGTTTCACCAAGATTTTTCTAAAAAATACAAATAATGAAAAAAATATATAGTACACTAGCCTTGATGTTCTTCATGACAGCGAGCTTTGCACAGAATAAGTTTACAGAGAAAGCGGATAAACTTTTTGAAAGTTACCAATACGTTGGTGCAATTGATGAATACCTGAAACTAGCAGAAAGTAAAAATGTAAATCAATATGTTTACGAACAGTTAGCGGATTGTTATTTTACAATTTTTAATACTGAAAAAGCTATTGTTTGGTATGAAAAAGCGGTTCAAGGAAAACCAAAACCTGAAACCTATTACCGTTATGCTCAAACATTAAAGTCTTTTGGAAAATACAAAGAAGCTAATTCTCAAATGGATATTTTTGCAAGTGTGGTGCCCAATGATGTAAGAGCAAAGGAACATAAATTAAACCCCAATTATATTCCGAGTTTAGTTAATAAATCAAAATTGTTTGATGTTTCTGAAACAAATTTCAAAAATAAGGGACAAAGTGATTTTGGTCCAATTCTAAATAATGACAATTCATTTTATTTTGTTAGTACCCGAAATGCTTCAAATAAAACAGATCAATGGAACGATCAACCGTATTTGGATATTTATAAAGCATATAGAAATGAAGACGGAACACTAACAGAACCAACTCCTGTTAAAGAACTAAATACCCCTTTTCATGACGGTCCAGTTACTTTTAGTAATGACGGAAACACGCTATTCTTTGCTAGAGATGGTTTAAGTGAGGGACAATATGAAAAATCTAAAAACAATAAATTTAAAGTTGGGCAACAAGGACTTTACAAAGCAACAAAAGTAGACGGAAAATGGACTCAAGTTGAAGCTTTGCCTTTCAATAGTGTTAGTTATTCTGTTACTTGTCCAAGTTTGAGTAAAGACGGGAAAACATTATATTTTGCTTCAAATATGCCTGGCGGACTTGGAGAATCTGATATTTGGAAAGTAACAATTGACGCCAATGATTATGGAAAACCAGAGAATTTAGGAGCAAAAATCAATTCTGCAGGTAAAGAAAATTTCCCGTTTATTACAGAAGATAACATATTATATTTTGCTTCAACTGGAAAACAAGGTTTTGGTGGTTTTGATATTTATAAAATTAATCTTACATCTTCAGACCAAGCACAAAACATTGGAGCGCCCGTAAATAGTGAAAAAGACGACTTTTCTTTTACTTTTAATAAATCTATTAATGCAGGTTATTTTTCTTCAAATAGAAATGGTATGGATGCTATTTTTAATGTGAAACCAATTTGTACTGCAACTGCGATTGTGACAGTAATCAACAAAAAAACGGGGAGTACAATTCCTAATGCATCGGTAGCTATTTTAGATTCAAATAGAAATGTAATTTCAACATTACCAACAAAAGATGATGGTAAAGTAAATTATGATATTGAATGTGAAACAGAATATAATCTTCAAGTTAAAGCACAAAATTTTGAAACCGCTACAGTATCATTACAAAAAGTAAAATCAGGCGAAACAGTTATTCAAGTGCAATTAATTCCTGAAGAAGTAATTATAACAGATACAGAAGTTATTTTGAAAAATGTTTATTTTGACTTCAACAAAAGCAATATAACAAGTCCAGGAGCAAATGAACTAGACAAATTGGTAAAAGTAATGAAGGATAATCCTAATATGATTATTTTTGTAAAATCTCATACAGATTCAAAAGGAAGTGCGGCTTATAATCTTAAACTTTCGGAACAAAGAGCGCAAGCGACAGTTCAATATTTAATTTCAAAAAATATTGATAGCGTAAGAATCTCTGGCAAAGGATTTGGTGATTCAGAACAAAAAATTAAGTGTGGGAAAAATTGTTCTGAAGAGGAACATGCACAAAACAGACGCTCTGAGTTTGTAATCGTAAAAAAATAGAATAGTTATAATAACATATAAGTTTTGAAACAATAGCTATTTTCATGATTAGATGAGAATAGCTATTGTACATTAAGTACCATAAGAATAAATGAAAAATTTTTTATCGATAGTATTAGTCTTTATTATTGCAAATTTAACTTTTGCTCAAACGCCCAATGATTGTGTAAATTCTATTACTGTATGCGGAAATGGTAATTTTTCTTCTAACGCGGATGGTATTGGAAATGTGCAAGAAGTTTCTTCCTGCGGTAGTAGTGAGCACAATACTATTTGGCTTAAAATTACAATAGCACAACCCGGTACACTAGGTTTTGATTTGATTCCAAACGATACAAGTATTGGTGTAGATTACGATTTTTGGGTTTTTGGACCAGCAACTCCCTCATCTCCAAATAGAACTTGTTCTAATTTAGGAACCCCAATTCGATGCTCAACTTCTAATCCGACACAATCAGGGTCAACTAGTAATCACACGGGGATGAATTTATCAGCTACTGCAACAACACAACTTTATAATAATTGTTGTGGATATGTGAGGTCATTGATTGTTACAGCTGGACAAACCTATTACATCGCTATTGACAGACCTCATGGTGATGGTGGATTTCAATTAAATTGGTCTTGGACTCCAACTGTTCCAGGTACATTGCCATTTACTCAGCCGCCTGTTGCGAATCAAATACCAGACTATAAAACCTGTAGCACAACTAATACTGGGATTTTTGACTTAAATTCTGTTCGAAACCAAATAAATTCGGATCTAATTAACAATACGGTTACATTCCATTCTACATTCGCAAACGCTATTGATAATGTTTCTCCTTTGCCAAATTTTATGGCGAATGCGTCTAATCCTCAAACGATTTATGTGAGGGTTACTAATAATTTATCTAGGTGTTATACTACTACAAGTTTCAAATTAATTGTAAATCCTGTTCCAACTGCCAATTTAAATGTTTCAAGTACATTGGCATGTCCTAATGAAAATGTTACTGCTACCTTTTCTGGAACACCAAACTCGAGTATTCAGTATTCTATAAATACCGGCTCAGCACAAACAGCTACACTAGATTCTTTGGGACAATTTGTTCTTACACAAACTATAACAGCCAATACTACTTTTACTTTGATTGATGTAAAGACACTAGATTCTGCTGGAAATACTATTTGTACGCAACCAATAAATAGTGCAAAAACGGTAACAATAAAACCAATACCAGTTGCTGTAGCAACTCCAACGCCGGGAACAATTTGCTCAGGCGATACTTCTAATATTATTTTAACAAGTACACCTTCTGGAGCTACATTTGCATGGACTTCCGTTCCAACGAATGTTAATGGAGCATCTGCCTCAAGCGGGTCTTCAATAGCTCAAGTATTGACTACTTCTGGGAATGTTTCAGGAACAGTAGATTATGTGGTTACTCCAACATTGAATTCTTGTATTGGTTTGCCAGTAACCGCTACGATTATTGTTAATCCAATACCAATTGCAATAGCTACTCCAGCTTTTTCTTCAATTTGCTCGGGAAGTACAGTAAGTATTCCTTTAACAAGTTCGGTTACTGGAACAACCTATTCTTGGACCACAGTTCAAAATAATGTGGTTGGAGCTAATTTAGGCACTGGAGATTTAATTTCGCAAAATTTAACATTGACTGGAACAAATTCCGGAACAGTTGATTATGCTATTATTCCTACTTTTAATGGCTGCATCGGTTCTACTATATTTGTTGCTATTACTGTTGTACCTAGTCCCTTAGCCACTATTGCTTATTCTGGCTCACCTTATTGTTCGGGAGCTACAACCGCATTAGTTACTTTGACTGGTGCAACTGGAGGAGCATTTAGTGCAACAGCGGGTCTAATCATTGATGCTACAACTGGAACAGTTGATTTATCGAGTCCAGCGGGTAATTATACTGTTACCTACACAATTGCTGCTTCTGGAGGTTGTAATGCCATTAGTTTTACTACTTCAATTATTATTAATGCAACCACCACTCCGGTTACAGGCTTCTCTTATACTACGCCAATTTGTAAAAACAGCACGAATCCTATTCCAACATCAATAACTGGATTTACAACGGGAGGAACTTATACTTCTTCACTTGGACTAACTATTAATGCAAACACAGGAGAAGTAGATTTGATTTTAAGTACTGTTGGAAGTTACATAGTTACTTATACTGTTCCTGCTACAATTTGCGGACCTATAGGAATAGGTACAGCTTCTATAGTTATTACAGAAGTACCAACAGCTACTATTAGTTATGCAGGGACACCGTTTTGTACTACATTAAACACGGGACAAGCAGTTACTTTAAATGGAACAGCTGCATACACAGGGGGAACATACAGCTCTACAACAGGATTGTCAATCGATCCCACAACAGGAGATATAACACCAAGTACTAGTACAGCAGGGAATTATGTTGTCACTTATACCACAGCAGTAGCTGGTGGATGTGCAGCAGTACCCGCAACCACCAATATTGTGATTACGGCTATTCCAACAGCAAACATCGTTTATGCAGGGACTCCATTTTGTACTACACTAACAACAGGACAAGCAGTTACTTTATCAGGAACGCAAGTTTATACAGGAGGAACCTATAGTTCAACTGCAGGATTAACCTTAGACCCAATCACAGGAGCTATTACACCAAGCACAAGTACTGCAGGAAACTATGTAGTGACGTATACTATTTTAGCC
>JBIPNF010000218.1:0-4128 GCA_044373885.1 Flavobacterium sp.
TAATCGCTATATATCAAAGAAAGATTAGAAAATAATTTGTCGGAAAACAAGTGGTTCCACCTCAGATTTGAAGTTGCATTTCCATAGATATTGGTAAAACTTCCTGCTAAATTAAACACATCACGACCGAAATACCCTGAAACAAACAAACTATTATTTTTGTCGAGTTTGTAATTTAGTTTGGTATTCAAGTCATAAAAATAAGCAGAATTCTTGTTGTCTGTAAGTTTCAAAAACAAATGCGCGTAAGAACCTCGTCCCGCAATTATGAAGGAACCTTTGTCTTTCACGATTGGTCCTTCAATTAATAGCCGACTTGATATTAATCCAATTCCCCCGTTAATATGATAGTTTTTCGAGTTTCCATCTTTCTGATAAATATCCAAAACCGAACTTGCTCTTCCTCCAAAACGAGATGGAATTCCGCCTTTATATAACTTTAAATCTTTGATGGCGTCGGGATTAAAAACGGAGAAAAATCCAAATACGTGCGAGGAATTAAAAATTGTAGCTTCATCCAAAAGTATTAAATTTTGGTCTGCTCCTCCACCACGAACATTGAATCCAGATGCACCTTCACCGGCATTTGTTACTCCTGGAAGCAGTAAAATTGATTTTAAAACATCGACTTCACCCAAAACTACGGGCATTTTTTTTATAGTTGCAATCGAGAGTTTGTTTACACTCATCTCTGCTTTTTGGGTATTTGTAGTCTTTTTTTCAGTGACGATAACCTCTTCTAATTCTTCGCTACTTTCGGTTAAAGAAAAATTGTAATTGGTATTTTTAGTTAAATCTAACGTAACTTCCTTAGTTTGAAAACCGATAGAACTAGTAGTAATTTTATAGTTCCCTTTTGGAATTGTAATGGAATAAAAACCATATTCATTAGAAGTGGTATAGGCCGGAATTGAAGGAATTGAAACAGTAACACCAATTATAGTTTCATTACTATTGGATGCAGAAATAACTCCGCTAAGAGTAATTTTTTCTTGTGAGAAACCAGCGAAAACAAATGCAAAAAGTAAATGGAGTACAGCAATAATTTTCTTAGAAAACATAATATATATTTGAGTTGCAAAAGTGGCAAATTTATACATAATTACTTACATGTCAAATGTTAATCTCTAGTTAAGAATTTTTATGTGGGCATGCCCCTCCGTAAAAACTTCGGGTCTGGCTGTTCATTTCAATCTCTGTTTCACTTTGTTCCACAGAGGATTTCCTTTGCCATCCTTCATGCGGGTTTTTGGTAATAGTTCGATTTGAATTTTACGAACGCTTTTTTTGCAGTAAATTATCACCTAACTGTTCCGTTTTGAAGGATTGCTTTGTACCAATAATCGCTTGCGGGCAATGATTTTCCTAGAATTGTTCCGTCCCAAGTGAGATTTTTTTTATTCAAATAGGTAATTAATTTTCCATATCTGTCAAAAATTGCAATGGTGGTATTGTTGATAAATTGAAAACTTTCCATGCTGAAATAGTCATTATAGGTATCGCCATTTAAATTTTAATGATAAAAAAAGCTGCCCAAAATTGACAGCTTCTCATTTAAAAACATTTAGCTTTTATGCTTTTATTTTTGCTAATATAGAATTGAAAGTCTCGCTTGGTCTCATTGCTTTGCCAGTTAATTCAGGGTTTGGTTGGTAATAACCACCAATATCTTGACGCTTTCCTTGCGCTCCAATTAATTCAGAATTGATTGTAGTTTCATTTGCTTTGAATTCAGATGCAATAGACGAGAAAATCGATTTTAGTTCCGCATCTTTAGTTTGGTTTGCAAGCGCTTCTGCCCAATACATTGCCAAATAAAAGTGAGATCCTCTGTTGTCAATTTGCCCAACTTTACGAGCTGGAGATTTGTCATTGGCTAAGAATTTATCACTTGCTTGGTCAAGAGTTTCTGCTAAAACAATTGCTTTAGAGTTGTTTAAAGTTTGTCCCAAATGCTCTAATGAAGCTCCTAATGCTAAAAATTCTCCCAACGAATCCCATCGCAGGTAACCTTCTTCAATAAATTGTTCTACATGTTTTGGTGCAGAACCACCAGCGCCAGTTTCAAACAAACCTCCTCCATTCATTAAAGGAACAATAGAAAGCATTTTTGCAGATGTACCAACTTCAAGTATTGGGAATAAATCCGTTAAGTAATCACGCAATACATTTCCAGTTACAGAAATAGTATCTTGCCCTTTTATGATTCTTTCTAATGTGAAATTTGTTGCGTCAATTGGATTTAAAATACGAATATCTAATCCCGTAGTATCGAAATCTTTTAAATAATTTTTTACTTTTTTAGTAATTTCTCTGTCATGTGCTCTGTTCTCATCTAACCAAAAAACTGCAGGAGTATTTGATAAGCGGGCTCTATTAACAGCAAGTTTTACCCAGTCTTGAATTGGGGCATCTTTTGCCTGACACATTCTGAAAATGTCATTCGTTTCGACTTCTTGTTCCATCAATACATTTCCGTTGGTGTCAATAACACGAACAACTCCGTCTGCTTTTAATTGGAATGTTTTGTCATGAGAACCATATTCTTCTGCTTTTTGAGCCATCAAACCTACGTTTGGAACACTTCCCATTGTAGTTGGGTCAAAAGCACCGTGTTTTTTACAAAAGTCTATTGTTGCAGCATATACACCCGCATAACATCTGTCTGGAATGACTGCAATTGTATCTTGTTGTTTTCCCTCTTTATTATACATTTGTCCAGAAGTACGAATCATTGCTGGCATTGAAGCGTCCACAATTACATCCGATGGAACTTGCAAGTTGGTAATTCCTTTATCTGAATTTACCATTGCTAAAGCAGGTCCATTTTCAATAGCTTGATCGATAGCCGCTTTTATTTCAGATTCTAATGTATTTCCAGCAATTTTAGCATATACATCACCTAAACCATTTCTTGTGTCAATTCCTAATTCAGAAAATAACGTTGCATATTTTTCAAAAACAGAAGCAAAGTAAACTTCTACAATTGCACCAAATATAATTGGGTCTGAAACTTTCATCATTGTTGCTTTCAAGTGAACAGAAAGCAATACATTTTGTTCTTTGGCTTGTTTGATTGTTTTAGTAACAAAAGCTTTTAAGTTATTCAAGTGCATTACTGAACTATCAATAATTTCACCTGATTTTAGTGGAGTACTTGCTTTTAAAACAGTTGTAGAACCGTCTTTGGCAACGAATTCAATTTTAACATCGGTAGCATCAGAAAGTGTAACAGATTTTTCACTTCCGTAAAAATCACCACTTTCCATTGAAGCAACCTGCGTTTTTGAATTGGCTGACCATGCTCCCATTGAATGTGGGTTTGCTTTGGCAAAGTTTTTAACTGCTTTTGGAGCTCTACGATCTGAATTTCCTTCACGTAAAACCGGATTTACAGCTGATCCAAGTACTTTAGAGTATTTGGCTTTGATTTCCTTTTCAGCATCATTTTGAGGATCTTCAGGGAAGTTTGGAATTGCATAACCATGTGATTGTAATTCTGCGATTGCCGTTTTTAGTTGCGGTACAGATGCAGAAACATTTGGTAATTTTATGATGTTTGCTTCAGGAGTTGTGGCTAATTTTCCAAGTTCTGATAAAGAATCTTCTACTTTTTGATCCTCATTTAAAAAATCAGAAAAATTGGCCAAAATTCTTCCCGCTAAGGAAATGTCTCTTGGCTCGATTTCAATATTGGAAGTTGCTGTAAATGCTTGAACAATTGGTAAAAAAGAATAGGTTGCAAGTAATGGCGCTTCATCAGTTAGCGTATAAAATATTTTAGTTTTTGTTGACATTTTATTATATTTATTTTTGGGATTACAAATATAAGAAAAATCGTTTTCGATATTGTTATTACAATCTATTTATGTTAGATATAAATAGAAATAATATGAATTTATTGGTTTTTAATTTTTATTTGATGAATTCCTCGTTTGTAAGATTGATTTACTAATAAAAATGAAAATCCCGTTTCGAAATGAATCGAAACGGGATTTATAATAAAAAGACAGTTGACTATCTTCTTTTATCTTTAATTTTTGCTTTTTTACCAGTAAGCTCTCTGAAGTAATAGATACGAGCTCTTCGAACAGCACCTTTTTTGTTGATTTCAATTTTCTGTAAAGC
>JBIPNF010000219.1:0-4106 GCA_044373885.1 Flavobacterium sp.
ACGTAACATTCTCCGTGTTCATAAGGGTTTAGGGTTCCTGGATCCACATTGATATACGGATCAAATTTTTGAATTGTAGTGCGATATCCTCTTGCTTGCAATAATTTTGCTAATGAAGCTGCGATAATTCCCTTTCCTAAAGAGGAAGTAACTCCGCCAGTAACAAAAATATATTTCGTTTGAGCCATTGTTTAGTTTGTGTTGTAGTTGTGTAAAAAACTTGGCAAAAGTACGAAAATAATTAGATAATGCGGTAATTTAAATCATTAGATAAATAAAAAAATAACACCTATTAAGAACCCAATAATTAACTGATTTTCCCCGATTTACGGCTTCGGATATTTCTTTCTTATATTCCGAATTAATTCTTCCAAACCGTTTAATTTCAATTCATAGACTAACTGAAGTTGTTCGCCTAATTGCCCTTTTGGGAAACCTTTATTGCTATACCAAACCACATAATATTCCGGCAAATCAATTAGATGCCATCCTTCATATTTGCCGAAAGGCATTTTTGTATGCGCTAAAGTGATAAGTTGTTGTTGGTTTTTATCCAAAATTACTTCCAATTAAAAGTAATGACTTTCTTGATATCTGGGTGCAAACTATAATAAACTGGGCACGTCATTGCGGTACGTTCCAAAATAGTTTTGGTTTTATCATCGGCTTCGGCTGTGAAGTTAAAAACAATATGAATTTCAGAAATTCTTCTTGGTTCAGCTGCCATAATTTTTGTGATTTCGGCTGTAGATTGCGAAAGATCAACATTCATTTCGGCAGCTTTAATTCCCATTACGGTAAACATACAACTTCCCAAACCATTGGCAACGGTATCTGTTGGCGAAAAAGCGGCTCCTTTTCCATTGTTGTCAATTGGGGCGTCCGAAATAATTTCTGATCCTGATTGAATATGAATGGAGGAAGTTCGTAATTCTCCTAAATAAGTAATTTTTGAAGTCATTATTCCGCTTGTTTTATGGTTAAATCGGTATCGTAATACACTATATAAATCCCTTTATTGCTATAACTTTCCGAACTATTTTTAGTATAATTGAATTTGTTTTCTATTTGTTCAGTAGCAACATTTTCAGAAGTTTCCTGAAAATTTTTATCTTGTGACAATCGCAAAAGCGTATCAAATGTTAAGTCAAAGCCACGCATTGCGAATTGATTTGGAAATACCTTATTCGTTTTTTTGAAATTATTTCTAAAAAAATCAGCTTCTGGCGACAGATTTTCACGAACAATTGAAGGATATAACATTTTTAATTTTGTCAAACGACTCATTTCAATTTCATCAAAATCCAATGTTGGGTTAGGTTCTAAAATCACCAATTGAATTTGATATTCAGGCATTAAAGCCAACATCGCATTGGTTGTAGCCAAAATGACATTTGTTTTTTGAGAATCTAAAATCACATAATTAATTTTGCTTTTCACGAATACTTTTTTCAAACTGTCTTTAACAACACTTCCCAAACCATTCAAACCAACCATTTTAATTCCTTTTTTACTTTTGATAAAGAAATCTTTCAATACGGTTTTTTTAGCATCAATTATTGCAACTATATTTCCATTTTTTTTATAAATATAATCTAACATTGCAGCTTTAGAATCGTCATTTGAAGGCATCGATTGGTATAAATTAGGAAATGATTTTCCTATTTCTTTTGATAAAGGCGAAATTACAGGAACATTATTTGGACTTACTAATTCGGCTAATTTTTCAACATTTGTTTGATAAAAAGGTCCGATAATAGCATCGACATTTTGAAGATTATTCTGTTGAACCAAACCTGGAATAGCGGATGAATTCTTAGTTTCTTCGGAATCTAAAATTCTAATATTGACATTCAAACCCATTACTTTTGCCGAATCAATAGCCATCAATACCCCTGAATAAAAGTCCAAAGTTATGTTTAAAAATTTGTCTTTTTTTAATTTGGAAGCAACGGAATTCAAACTGTCATTTTCGATTTTTGAAATATTGAAAGGCAATAACAAAACCAATTCTTTGGCATTTTGAGAAGTGCTACTTTTTGTTAATTTAGAAAATACTTTATTTGGCTTTGCAACGTCCTCAATTTTTATAGTTTTAGGCGTTAAAGCTCCTTTTGTTTGTTCATTTGAAACTGATTTTGCAGTTGTTCCACTCACAATTAACTTAAAACCAATTGGCAGACCCGAAATAATTTCAGGATTTAATTGCTCTAATTGTTCAACAGTCAATCCGTATTTATTTGCAATAGCATATTTAGTTTCCTTTGGTAAAACTTCGTGATACATCATTTTATCCGAGGCTTTTAAAGTAGTTTTAACCGCTAGTTTCAAAACAGATTTCGATGGAATAACTAGCATTTGTCCTATTTTCAAACCTTCCTTTAAAGTGGCTTTATTGGTAGTTTCTAAATCTTGAACCGAAACACCATAGAATTTTGAAATGCTATAAATCGTTTCTTTTGCAAGAACTTCGTGCGTTTTTGGATTCCCTTTTGCAGTAGGAACGGCAGATACTTTTAGTTTTGAAACAGGAATAATCAATACCGAATTCAATTGAACACCACTTTGTGCATCTGGATTTAAATTATAAATATCTAAAGGCGAAACTTTATATTTCAGAGCAATTTGTGTAATCGTTTCCCCTTTGAGAACGGTATGTTTGGTATAATTCTGCCCAAAAAGAGACAGTGTAAAAACCAAAACAAGAATGTAAATTACTCTTTTAAACATAGCTATAATTTTTAAAAATTCAATTGTAATAATGCTATTCCCACTCAATAGTTGCTGGTGGTTTCGAGCTAATATCATAAACAACTCTGTTTACACCCGGCACTTTATTGATAATATCGTTGGAAACTTTCATCAAGAAATCATACGGTAAATGTACCCAATCTGCGGTCATTCCATCCGTTGATTCCACTGCACGAAGCGCTACTACTTTTTCATAGGTACGCTCATCGCCCATTACTCCTACACTATTCACAGGAAGTAAAATTGCGCCCGCTTGCCAAACTTTGTCATACAATCCCCAAGTTCTCAAACCGTCGATAAAAACGGCATCAACTTCTTGTAAAATACGAACTTTTTCGGGTGTAATATCTCCCAAAATACGAATTGACAATCCTGGCCCTGGAAAAGGATGTCTTCCTAATAATGCCGCATCAATTCCTAAGGTTGCCCCTACTCTACGCACTTCATCTTTGAATAACATTCGAAGTGGTTCCACGATTTTCAATTTCATATAATCTGGTAAACCACCCACATTGTGATGCGATTTGATTGTCGCCGAAGGTCCTTTTACAGAAACCGATTCAATTACATCAGGATAAATAGTTCCTTGAGCCAACCATTTTACATTTTCAATTCGGTGTGATTCATCATCAAAAACTTCAATGAAAACTCTACCAATCGCTTTTCTTTTTAATTCTGGGTCTTCAATTCCTGCTAAAGCGTCCAAAAAGCGTGACGAGGCATCCACTCCTTTTACGTTTAAACCCATTCCTTTATATTGTTCTAATACTTGTTCAAATTCATTTTTTCGCAACAATCCGTTATTTACGAAAATACAATATAGGTTTTCACCAATGGCTTTGTGCAATAAAACTGCCGCCACGGTTGAATCTACACCGCCTGAAAGTCCCAAAACCACTTTGTCATTTTGTACTTTTACTTTTAATTCCGAAACCATATCTTCAACGAAAGCATTTGGTGTAAACGTTTGCGGTACTTCGGCAATTTTCACTAAGAAATTCTCCAACATTTGTTTCCCATCTGTAGAATGAAAAACTTCTGGATGGTACTGAATTGCATACGTAGTTTCACCTTCAATTTTATAGGCTGCAAATTCCACATCGTGCGTACTTGCTAACTTTATTCCATTGGTAGGTAATGCTTTAACGCTGTCGCTATGGCTCATCCAAACTTGAGAATTTTCAGAAACTCCATCGAAAAAAACTTCATTTTCTTTGATAAAAGACAAATTGGCTCTGCCGTATTCTCTGGTGTTGGAAGCTGCAACTTCGCCACCACTAAAATGGGCTAAATATTGCGCTCCGTAACAAACGGCAAGCAAAGGTAATTTGCCTCGAATTTGGGATAAATCGGGA
>JBIPNF010000045.1:0-13873 GCA_044373885.1 Flavobacterium sp.
ACAGAATCTAAATAGTTTAATTTGTTGATTGAATCCATTTTTTCATATTCTTTGCTTTCAAATAAAGAATAATTAGCAATTGTCCCATTTTTCTCTTTACAAGATAGAAGTACAATTGATAGTATTGCAAGCATAAAATATATCGTTTTTCTCAAATTGTTTTTTTTCAAAAATAAACAAAAAAAGACCATGGATGAAACATGGCCTTTTAAATCTAATTTATTTGGATGTTATCTTGGTCTTGGTACTATAACCTCAGTATCGGAATCTGCAGTTGTTGTTGCATCCGCTGTAGCGGTCGCATCCATGGAAGTCGAAGAAGTAGCAGCGCTTGTTGTTGACGCATCACCTTGTGTATAATTCAAAATTTCTTCTGCAGTACAAGAGTTCAATGCCACGCAAAATAAAGATAATAAAAGTAACTTTGGTAAAAATTTGGTTTTCATAATAAATCATTTAAAATTTGAAAATAGTGTCCTAATCATGCCTTCTGGGCACAACGATTCAATTGATTTTCTGAAAAGAAGGGAAGTCTTTTGCAGTAGTGTTTTAAGGTCTTTCCCTACCTTAAAACAATCAGTATTCCTAGCTTTGGAATAGTCAAATTTAGAAATAGAGTTACACTTAAAACTACATTTCAAAGGCGCATTAGTAACTCACCTACCTGCAGAAGTAACTGGTATGTTTTTGAAAGTAAATAAAATTTCGTTTTATGAAATGCGGAGAATTATGGTGTCAATTTGCTCTTTATAGGTCTTCGAAAAAGGAAGAATAATATCGTTATTATCCAAGTAACAGCTATTTTTACCCAAATTAATTCTATTTACAAAATCAATATTAATAATATGGCTGTTATGGATTCTGAAAAAATAAAAGGGTAATAGTTTTTCAAAATACTTCATGGTCTTAAAAGCAGAAATTACTTTCCCTGATTTCAAATAAAAATCTGTGGTATTATTATCAGCTTTCAAATAAACAATATCACTAAACTTTATAAAATTATAGTCCCCATTTGATTTGATAGAAATCTTATCGGCAAACAATGCCTTGTGCGTTTTCTGGTATCGCATCAAGCATTTGCGCAATTCATTGGAATCTATTGGATGGAGCAAAAATCCCGAAACACCCCTTTGATACGATTCAAAAGAATCTTCCTTGGCGGAGCTCAAAACAATTATCGTAGGCAAAACGTCTAAATATTCATGAAGCTCACTGAGTAGCGAAAACGAAATCGAATGCTCATTAGGATGTGAACTTGTAATAGACAAGAAAACAATATCGGGTTTCAATTCTAGAATTTTATTAATACTGTCGGTTTTCGTTTTGCACACAGCAACGCACAGAAAATCATCAAATTCTTTTATTTGTTCTAGTGTAGTTTCACAGTAATCGGATTCGTCAATAAGGAGATAAGAAAATTGCATTTTTTGTTTGCAATTTATTGGAGGCTCAAAAATCCATTTTACGGTAAAACCGTAATTCTTAATTTATTTTGATTAGATTTGTTTTTGTTTGTTAGGTAATAATGATATGGATAGCACTAAAAACTCAAATAGAAACATTTTAATTGTCGACGACCACCCTCTAAACGTCGATTCCTATAAGTCTTTACTTTCCGGTATTGAGTCCAATAGCAACGCCAACTATCTTTTGGCTTATGATTGTGAACAGGCTTACAAGTTACTCTTGAAAACAAACCTGAATTCAGAAACAATCGATTTTGCATTTATAGACATAAGCCTGCCGCCGTTCGAAGAAAAGAAAATTTTATCGGGTAGTGATTTGGCTTTAGAAATAAGAAAACTATTTCCCCTTTGCAAAATCATTATTATTTCCATGCACAAAGAACCACTTTGGGTAAATCAAATTTATAGCAGTATTACACCAGAAGGGTTCATTGCTAAAAGTGATGTCAACTACAAACTCTTTCCTGAAGCATTCCAAAGTATTGATAGTGACGAAATATATTTCAGTCCATCAATCAAGCAGGCTCAAAAAGTAATGATTCAAAAAAATATCAATTGGGATAACCACGATAGTAAAATACTGCAACTGATTGAAGAAGGAACCAAAACCATCAACTTGCCAAAGTTCATTCCGCTCTCTTTGAGTACAATCGAAAAAAGAAAAGCAAATATCAAAAAACAATTAATCATGGACTCTGGTTCCGACAAGGAACTTCTGGATGCTGCAAGAAATTTAGGCTTCATATAATAGAGGCATTTCCTACAATAAAATTACTTTCAAATCTTATCTAATACTATCATTTTTTTTGCTAAAATTGACTGTAATTAGCTAGTTTTAAATGATTTTCTACTATTTTCTGACTTTTGACTTTACGACATTAAAACGTTCGACTTGCATTTAAAAAAAAACTAAAACAACTTAATTCGAAAACACCGTAAAAAAAACACCAAAACACCGTAAAATGAACTAAAAGTATTGTGCTAAAATTGCAATTAATTATATGCAATTAATTAGCACAAATATGAAAAATACCTTTCCAATTCAAAATTTCGGATTTTTAATCCTCTTTTCTGTTTTCAATACAAGCAGTTATTCTCAAGATATTCTCTGGGAAAAGTCCTTTGGAGGCAAACAAGCAGAATACTTATTGGATGCCATTCCAACAGCCGATTATGGTTTTATTTTAGCGGGGAGCAGTTTGTCTGATAAATCCGGAAATAAAACGGAATCTCGTAAAGGAAATTATGATTATTGCCTTTGGAAAATTAGTGAAAAAGGAGAAATCGATTGGCAAAAAAGTTTCGGAGGATCTAAAAATGACATGCTGATGAGTGTTCAAAATACCAATGACGGAGGTTATATTCTAGCAGGAACTTCCAACAGCCCTTTAGATTTTGACAAAACCGATGCTACAATAGGACAACAAGACCTTTGGATTCTCAAACTTGATGCCGCTGGAAAACTACTTTGGCAAAAAACAATTGGTGGCTTGGCGGACGAACAGTTAGCCTGTATAAAAGTAACCAGTGATGGGGGTTATATTATTGGTGCGAGTTCTGCATCCGATAAATATGAAGCTAAAAAATCTGAAACCAATAAAAACACCATTTATAAAGATACGGACAGCCGAGGTAATCTCGATTATTGGGTAATCAAACTCGATAAAAAAGGTACTTTGGAATGGCAGAAAACCATGGGAGGAAATTATCTTGACCAACTGCGAAGTATTGTGCAAACTACTGATGGTAACTATTTAGTGGGCGGTGTTTCTAACTCGGATATGGGTTTTGAAAAAAATCAAAAGAGCGAAGGAGAAAATGACTTTTGGTTTATGAAATTGGACAAAAAAGGAAATATCATTTGGCAACAAACGTATGGTGGTGGTGGTGACGACCAATTATATACTGTTTTGCAAACCACGGATAAAAATTTTATCGTTGCCGGAAATACCAATAGTGCCTCAACCCCAAAAGGGAGTTCCCCGGAAGGTTCCGATTTTATGTTACTGAAAATGGATGAAAGTGGAGCACTACTTTGGGAGAAATTATATACCAATGGCACTGATGATGTGTTGACTAATTTGGTAAAGAATAAAGATGAAACCCTATTATTATGTGGTTATAGTCGTGGTACTTCAAAAAAGAAGACAGAAGGAACAGATGCATATGAGGTTATAAAAATAGACAAGGACGGCGAAGAACTTTGGCGTAAAAGTGTGGATAAAAAAGGAAAGAATGTTTTGAACAAAGCTTTAGAAACACGCGATGGGGGCTATGTTTTGGCGGGTACCAATAGCGATAGTACTGCTGCCGATTTTTGGGTAGTGAAACTAAAAGACCTTAAAAAACCAGATGTGATAAAAAGTACTATCGAGGCTTTGCCTAATCCTGCTTCTACTTACACGAATATAATTGTAGGTTTTGATTTTACAAAAGGCACAGCGAGTGTCTATGATATTGCTGGACGGCAGTTGCAAAGTTTTGCCATAACCAGCAGAACCGTCCCCATAGACTTGAGTAGTTTACCCGAAGGAATTTATATTGTGAATATAGATACTGATAAAGGACGTGGAGGAATTAAAGTAATAAAACAAGAAATTAAAAAATAAAAGCGATGAGAAAAATTACCACTATACTACTACTACTTTTTTGGAAGATAGGATTTGGGCAGAATCCAGGAATTAAATCTGACTTGACCACATTAATACCGCCATCACCAACGGTGGCTGCATTGATGAAATATGAAGAAATACCTGTTAATAATTATACAGGAGTACCAAATATTTCAATTCCTCTATATAATTATAATATACCTTCCAGTAATATAGGTTTAAATGTTGGTTTAAGTTATCATTCTGCTAGCACAAAATTAGACGAAGTAGCTAGTGATATAGGATTAGGTTGGAGTCTAACTTGTAATGGCTCAATTTCAAGAGTGATTAGAGGATTACCCGATGAGTTATACGGAGAAAATAAATATGGCATTTTTAAATCAAACCTTGCCAATGGAAATAACTATTATCAAACTATTCAAACATTGCAAAATAGTATGTTTAACCCAATGGTTCCTTACAGTGTTGTTAATAATAGTACTTCGGATAATGTAAAGGAATTTTTATTTGAAACTAACGCTTTCGGGAAATATGATACACAACATGATTTGTGGCAATTTAATTTTAATGGACATACAGGAAGATTTTATATTGAAAAGCAAACTAGTGGTACTTTAGAAGTGAAATTATTGAGTAACAATAATTTAAAGATAATTAATCACTATGACCAAACTACAGATGTTTTTCAACAATTTAAGCCTACAGGTTTTACAGTTTATGATGAATTTGGATATAAATATATATTTGATATTATAGAAACAACAACTAGTAGCCAGTTATCCGAATCGACTGCTCCCAACGGCATAATGAATATGAACCTAAGTCAAGAGATTTATAATAGTGCATTTCACTTATCTAGATTATATGATAACAACGACAAATTATTAATTGAATATATTTATTTTGACGCTGGTAAAGAACATATTTCAAACAGTTCATTAACAAGTAATAATCCGATATCAGAGCCCCCTTTCATAAATGATTCTGGAAATATTGCCGATGAAGTGAATTCTATAATTCAAGATTTTAGTTTTTTTAGCCAAAATTTTCTTTTAGATTTATACAAACCAAAATCTTTACTTTCTGTCACATCAAACACATATACTGCAAAGAAAATAAGTGAGATTAAAATTATCGGTGTAGGTAAAGTAACCTTTGAGTATCAGACAGGAAGAAATGATGAAAATTATACGAACAGAAATAATGTAAAAATATTAAAGAATATTAAAGTTAAACAATTAGATGGCACGATTGTTAAAAGTTTTTATTTAGATCATGAATATAAGAATGCACTAATTAGCAAACTTTTTTTAAAAGGTGTGAAGCAGATAAATGGTAATGGTGACACTTTAGATTTACATAAGTTATATTATAAAGAGCCTTTAGGAGCATATTATCCTGCAAAAGACAACTGGGGTTATTTAAAAAATGATGAAATGTCATGTGGAATGAAAAAAACGGCTGATAAAGATTATGTATCTTCATTTGTTTTAGAAAAAATGACATTACCCACGGGGGGTTGTGTTGTTTACAATTATGAATCAAACACATACTCTTATCAGGGAAATAAACAATTGACTAATTTTGATTCTAATTATTATAATTGGGATTTTCTAAGTGTTGGTGTAACTCTTTTTGGATTATCTAGTAACGTTGAAACATTGTTTACAATAGATGTTGCTCAAGACGTTTGCTTTCAAGCAGGGGTTAATTTCCCTGTAAACGAATGGTATTTTAGCATTTATAAAGATACTTACGACCCTAATAATCCTACTTCAAATTGGATAGGTGGTGTAACTTCCTATAGTACTTTTGATAATAATGGCTTTTGTTATTTAAGAAATGTTCAGCCTGGTACGTATGTAGTAAGATTTTCTACCCCAGAAAGACCTACTTCAAATGTAAGTAATTATCTTTCTGCAACAATTTCTGCAAATTATAAAAAACGAAAAACATCTGACTATAAGAATTATATTTATGGAGGTGGATTTAGAATTTCAAAGATTTCAACATATAATGAAAATATTAATATTGGTGCGACCAATACTGGTATTCCTAAAACGGTTAAAGAGTATTCTTATAATGATATTGATAACAATAATCCTTCAAGTGGTGTTCTTGTTTCTAAAGAACCACTTTTCAATTATGAAACCACTTTAACAAGACCGTTTTTAAATTTTGGAGTAAGATATTATTTCGAAAGACTTTTTACATATTCTACCTTTACAAATCAAGATAAAATTAATAGAGGAAAAACAAATGGTTCAGATATTGGATATAAGAATGTTACCATAAGAAATATAAAGGATAATCAAAGTAATGGTAAAACAGAATACTCGTATTCAACATCTTTAGAGTACCCAAATATTGAATATACTTTTGAGCAATTGTATTTACCATCTATAAATATGGATTATAAAAGAGGATTGTTAGAAAAGGAAGAAGTATTTGACCAATCTAATAAAAAAATACTAACTACAATTAATAACTATGAATTTATTGATTCAAAAATTATGACAGGTTTACATGTATTTGGAAATTGGAATGGTGAATTTAATAGTTGTCCTAGTTTTAAATTATTTTATAATTACAATCATTATAAAAGTTTAAAGGCTAGTAATTGTAACCCTCCTGCGTTAGCTTGTGGATTAGATTATATAAATAATATTTTTAAATCAGATTTGAATATTGGCTTTACTGGTTATTTAGAAGCTTACGGCTGGGTCAAACTAAACTCAAAAACTACGAGTAATTATTTTTATCCAAATGGTTCCTCCATTCCAAAAATTGTAACTACTAATGAAACCTTTAGTTATAATTCGCTAAATAAACAAATTGCTACTCATACCGTTAACGATACTTTAGGAGAAATTTTAACTAAAAACTATTTCTACCACGCTGGGAATTCCATATTTTCTCAAAATAGAATTTCTGAGATTGAGCGTATAGAAACCAAAAAAGGAACTGAATTACTATCTGAAAGCAAAATGAATTATAGCAATACTTTTGCAGGTAATCAATCCTTTTTGCCAAGTACTGTTGAAGTAAAAAAGGGTCAATTTCCTTTTGAAGTACGATTAAAAAATAATTTATATGATGAGTATGGCCATGTTTTAGAAGTGGAACAAGATAGTGGTGTGAAAATTTGTTACCTCTATGGGTATAACAAATCCCAGCCCGTTGCAAAAATTGAAAACATGGCATATACGGCCATTTCAGAAAATTTAATTACAGCCATTCAAAATGCGAGCAATAGTTCAGATGAACAAGCGCTTATAGATGCTTTAAACGCCTTACGAACAGCTCCTGCATTAGCAAATGCAATGGTAACAACCTATACCTATAAACCACTCATTGGTGTTTCTACCATTACTGACCCGAAAGGTGATAAAATAACCTATTCCTATGATAATTTTGGACGATTAGAATATGTAACAGATAAGGGCGGTAATAAACTTTCAGAAAATCAATATAATTTCAGAACCAATTAACTAAAAGCCATGAAAAATATCATCTACCTACTGCTTTTCATGCCCTTTTGGGCATTGGGGCAAACCACAACAGAGAATTACGTTAAAACAACTATTTACAAAGGATTAGGAGCGACTTTACCACAAGTACAAATTTCCTATTTTGATGGTTTAGGTCGTCCAATTCAGCAAGTGGCTGTGAGGCAATCGGCAACAGGAAAAAACATCGTTACACCAATAGAATACGATGCCTTTGGTCGTCAGGTGAAAGACTATTTGCCTTACAGTTCGGGTACGAACAGTTTGGAATTTATTTCCAATCCAATTCCTGATTTGATTCGTTTTTACCAAACCAATTTTGATGTAAACATCCTAAATCCGTATTCCGAGAAACTGTTAGAAGCGTCTCCCTTGAGCCGTGTTTTAGAACAAGCGGCACCGGGAAACGACTGGAGCTTAACTAATCCTGAAAAACACACCATCCGATTGGACTATCAAACCAATACGGTTGCCGATTCTGTGAAATTATTTAGAGTAACTAGTAATTGGGATGTAGCCAAAGGATTGTATGATATTCCAACTGCTTTAACTCCGGCTAATTATAATGAATTCCAACTCTATAAAACCATCACAAAAGACGAAAACTGGGTGTCGGGATTAGCCAATACCACTGAAGAGTTCAAAGACAAAGAAGGACGTGTGGTGTTAAAACGCACTTATGCCATAGTAGGTACAGGAAGCACATTAGAAAAGCACGATACCTATTATCTTTATGACCAATATGGTAATCTAACTTTTGTAGTACCGCCGTTGGTTGATGCGAGTCAAGCGATAACAACAAGCATTTTAGACGGTTTGTGTTACCAATACAAATACGATTATCGCAATCGATTAGTAGAAAAAAAACTACCTGGTAAGCAATGGGAATTTATTATTTATGACAAATTAGATCGTGTGGTAGCTACAGGTCCTGCTTTTTCACCCTTTATTGACCAACAAAGCCTAACGCCAGCACCCATTGGCTGGTTGATTACTAAATACGATTGTTTTAACCGACCAGTCTATACAGGCTGGACGCTGGCTTCCAGTATTGACAACACTCAAAGAAAAGCCTTTCAAACTACTTTAAATAGTCGGACTACTTTTAGTGAAACTAAAACAACTACGGGAACCATCGATGAAATCCCTGTTTTTTATACCAATATTATTCCCATAGTCACAGGAACTTTTAAACTATTAACGGTTTCCTATTATGACGACTATGATTTTCCGAACCCGCCTGATATTCCAACTACGGTTGCAGGTGTACCAAGCGTCTATTACAATAACAGCAGTCGTAAACCCAAAGGATTGCCCACAGGAAGTTGGGTGAGGGTATTGCAGAACCAAACCGATACCAATGGCGAAAGTTCCTATACACTCTATGACAAAAAATCCCGACCCGTTAAAAGCAATACCACCAATTATTTAGGCGGTTTTACCGATGTGGAAAGCCAAATAGATTTCTCGGGAAAAACGCTGTTAGCAGTTACCCGCCACAAACGTAATGCCAATATTGATGAAATTAAAACAGATGAGGTGTTTACCTACAGCGAACAAGACCGATTGCTCACACACACCCACCAAATTAATGGAGGTGAGATACAACTATTGGCTGCCAATTCCTATAATGAAATGGGACAGCTTCTTTCTAAAAATGTGGGTGGAACCACTATTGATGGGAGCAGTGGACTGCAAAAAGTAGATTATACCTACAACATACGAGGGTGGTTAACGGGAATAAATGACACCCGAGAACTACAAGACAATAGTGCTGCTCAACCCGACTTATTTGCCTTTAAAATTAATTACAATACGCTGGACAACAACCAAACGGATGTAAAAAAACTATACAACGGTAACATTGCAGAAACCCGTTGGAGAACCAATTTTGATAACCTGACCAGAAGTTATGGTTACAGTTATGATGCGCTCAATAGATTGACCAACGCCCAGTATGTGCGACCGAGTAATCCAAACAACCCAAATCCTGCCGATGTGGTCAATACTTTTAATGAGAAATTGACCTATGACAAAAACGGAAACATTCAAAGTTTGGTTAGAAATGGTGGGATAGAAAGCCAAACTACAGTTCCTGTAATGGACAATTTAGTTTATGGCTATGATGCCAACGAAAAAAACAAACTCATAAAAGTAACGGATGCTACTGCCAATACTGATGGTTTTATTGACGGAGCAAATACCACACTAGAATACGGCTATGACCCAAATGGTAACATGACTCGTGACGATAACAAAGGAATTTCGAGCATTGTGTACAATCATTTGAATTTGCCAACTCGAATTGTTATTCAAAATGGAGGGGACTTTCCTAGTATTTCTTATCTTTACACAGCAACAGGAAAAAAAGTAGCCAAAACAGTGAACAGTAACTCAAGAAATAGAATAAATTATACCGTTGATTATTTAGACGGTTACCAATATGAAAGTGGACAATTACTGTTTTTTCCTACAGCGGAGGGCTATGTAAAATATACCTCTGGTGCGTCAAACCCTTTTGATTATGTGTATAATTATACCGACCATTTAGGAAACATTCGATTGAGTTACGGGATTAATCCTGCAACAGCATTACTGACCAAAATAGAAGAGAATAATTATTATCCTTTTGGGTTGAAACACGGAAGTTACAACACCGAAGCCAAAATAATTGCTAAAGTTCAAAATCCAGAGGAAGTGGCAGTATTGAGCGGTAAATACATGGTTCAAAAAGTAGATGTTTTAGCGGCTCAAATGGATTTACCACCAATGGAAATTCCCCCAGGTGAGTTTATTTCTGAAATTTATAGTGGGTATAATTATAAATATCAAGGACAAGAGCGTCAAGACGAGCTGGGGCTAAACTGGGATAGCTTTAAATGGAGAAATTACGATTATGCTATTGGTAGGTTTATGTCTATTGACCCATTGGCTGAAAAATATGCTTATAATTCCACATACGCATTCCAAGAAAATAAAATGGGAATGGGAAGAGAGTTGGAAGGATTAGAATTAATGCCATGGGATTATTTACGGATTTATGTTGCTTCAAAAATTGCAATGTTTAACAGTAATGTTTCAAGTGCAAGAAGTGACCTACATACTGCTATTGGTAATAGGATTCAAGCATCAGTAGCGGGGGAAAAAAATAATGTGAATATTTCTGGTTATAATGTAAATGCTGTTAATGATTATTCAACAATGTCAAAATCAGTTGCTAAAATAGGAAAAGAAGCATTAATAAGAACTAAAGAAGTTGTAAAAGATGGAGCAGAAATAACTAAAAAAGTAGGAGATGGAATGATTGTTGCTTCTCCACTTGCAGGTCCTTTTGCTCCAGAAGTAGCAGGAACGGGTGAAGTTATCAGTCGAGCCAGTTCTACAACTATTAATTTGATTGATGCTTCAAATGGTAATTTAAAGCAAGCAGCTACTAATGCTATCATGGATTATGGATTTGGTGAGTTAACTAAAAGTGCAATTGGTGCAACACGAGCTGTTGCAGGTAAAGAAGCTGTTGAAGCAGGTAAAAACATAACCTCTGAAGCTATAATAAAAGCTAATGTTAAAACTGCAGAGATTATTACCGACAAAATAAAAGAACCAAAAAAGTAACCAGCTATGAATGATTTATTTTCAGGATGCTTGTTTGTAATTTTAGCGATACTATGTTTTATATATACTTCATCTCGAAAGGTAAGTAAAAAAGACAAAATGTTATATCCAACTCAAATTGGAATATACATGACTATAATTTCTTTGCTAATAATTGGCTTGTACTTAATTTTTAAAAGTTTATGAATCAAAAAAATAGTTTTTCAATATTTTGTTTTTTATGTTGGAATTTATTTTTCAGCCAAAATTGCAAGCAATTTCAAGAAGGTGTTTTTAAAATTGATATTGGCTTTGGAAATATGTCTATTGAAAGAAAAGGTAATTTTCAATTAGAAAGAAGTATCGATTTTGGCTCAGTATACTTGCACAAAATTGAAGTTATTTCTGAGTGTGAATATATTTTAAAGAGATATCGAGTTATTCTCGCAGGAGATTTACCAAAACCAAATATGATAGAAATGATAAAAGTGCAAATTTATAAAGTAGTGGATAATAACTTTTTCTTTCATTCTCAAATGTTAGGAACAGAGCAAACTTTAGATGGTAAGTTTGTAAAGACTTCAGAAGTAATAAGTAAAGAATTTGAAGAAATTATTGCTACGGAGAAATGATAAACATAATGGCTATAATTTAACTAATTTGAACCGAATTACATGTATAAGTATAACGGTAAAGAGTTGCAAGACGAGCTGGGGCTTAACATAACGGCTATGGATTATCGCCAATATGATTCTACAATTGGTCGTTTTTTTGTTGTAGACCCTTTTGCTGAATTGTCGTATTCTATGACTCCGTATAAGTTTGCATATAACAATCCTATTTATTGGAATGACCCTTTAGGCTTATTTGAAACAAAGGATGAAGCTAAACAATATGCAAAAGAGCATGGAATAAGAACAGGCTGGTTTAGCCGAAATAAAATTCAAGAAGGAGCTAATGGAACTTGGGCAATTAATAACGCAAAAGAAGAAACTTCTATATTTGCTGCCAACGCTAGTGATGCTGGTGATTTAGGGGTTAATGTAGGTGATGTTGTTACTGGAGTAGTTGTTCAAGCAGAACCAAAATCAAAATCATCTGAAGGTAGTTCTTTCGGATGGATGACGATATGGGGAAATGATAGAAGTGGAGATACAAGTGGTTTGAAAGGAACAACAACACATTCGTTAGAGTCTAGTGATTTTGTAACGCCAGGTAATTCTAGTTCGTTAAATAATAAAGGAGCCAGTTTTTGGCAATGGTTGATTAGTTATATTAAGAATTCAATAGACACTTACCAACAAGCAATAACAATTCAAGAGGCGGTAGGTAAAAATAGTAATACCTCAACAATGGAAGTACAGAAAAAAGAACCCGTAATTGTCACTAATTCAATTAAAATCGTTGAATACACATTCCATCTTAATGACAGCACAGTTACAAAAAATACACAAACAAATACTTTCAAAGGTGAAGCTTCAACTGTTAAAAGGAAAATCGATTCTGTACAAAGTATAAACGATAGTAGAGCTTCTGATAAAAATTCATGGCTTAAGTCATGGGGAAAATAACCTTAAAAACTAATAATATAACCTTAAACATAAAAAATGAAAAAGCATTTAATTCTTGCAGCAATAATAATTAATATAATTTTAATTAGTTGTAACAAAAAAAAACCTCAACCAATTAAATTAGCAAAGATAAATACTCAGAAGTTACTAATACCTGGTGAATGGCTAAATGATAAAGATTCACTATCTGGTATAAGTATTCGAGAAAATAAAATGGCTTTTTTTAAGAATATGGAGTTTAAATCTGATGATATTTATGAATATGAACTCATCGATTCCATTTACAAGTTCTCTGACTCAGAGGAAAAAGTAGGAGAATATATACTAGCCAAAGACTATAAAGATACAATTTATTATCAAATAATTAGTAAATCCGAAAATAGCTTAATTTTAAAAGTTAACAAACAACCAAAAACTTTTAACCTCAAAAAAAAGGCTAATTGAAATTTGGTTAGGTGCTTAAGTTGATAATGAAATGAAATAATCAACTTGACTATTTGTAAAAATAATCAACTGATTTTAAAAGGAAAGCTATCTAGTTTGCTTTTTTTACATCCATTCACACGTAAACCCTGGTATGTCTCAAATAGCCCCAACAGGAACAGCGGTACCGCCCGCCTTACTTGTTTGGGCTTTTTTAGTATCAAAATCTACGATAATGCTATTTTTATGTTACCCACCTTAGCTATGAAAATAGCCCTATTTGCCCCTCATCCCTATGATGGTTTAAACAAATAGCCACCATGTTTCTGAGTTCGCTTCCTACAGTGTCACTTTGAAACACTAAATTTTCTCTACAAAAAAATTATTTTCCTAAAAAAGACACGATAGACTGTACTTTGATAAAGTTTTTAGTATTTATTGTAAATGCTGCTTGACTAATCCCGCTCTGCGAAGTATTCTAATTAAGACAAATGTGCTGCGCAAAGTCTCCCGCTCTGCGAAGTGTTCTAATTAAGAACAATTTGCTGCTCAAAGTCTCCCGACTTTGAGCTATGATAAATAAAAAGTACCCCGATAGCGCGGATTTGTAATCCGTACCCACAAAATGAATAAAACAACCCACAACTAAATCTAGATTTCTTTCGCGTGGTCTTTATACAATTGCTTAGACTCTCGAA
>JBIPNF010000220.1:0-4072 GCA_044373885.1 Flavobacterium sp.
GAAATCAAAAAATCCCATAAGTCTTTTAAGGGTTTAGTTATGTTTAAAAAAAATTACGTACAAAGTTAAACAAATTAATGTTTAAAATGACGTGTTCCTGTAAATACCATTGCAACTTTATTTTCGTTGCAATAAATAATGCTTAATTCATCTTTTATAGAGCCTCCTGGCTGAATAACGGCGGTTATTCCGGCGTGTTTTGCGATTTCTACACAATCTGGAAAAGGGAAAAAAGCATCGCTTGCCATTACGGCACCATTTAAATCAAAACCAAAAGCATGTGCTTTTTCAATGGCTTGTTTCAAGGCATCAACTCTTGAGGTTTGACCTGTTCCAGAAGCTATTAGTGTTTTGTTTTTTGCAAAAACAATGGTATTTGATTTTGTGTTTTTACAAACCTTAGAAGCAAATATCAAATCTTCAATTTCTTGAGAAGTTGGTGCTGTAATTGTAACGGTTTTCAAATCTGATTTAGCATCAGTAATATAATTTTTATCCTGTACTAAAAGCCCATTCAAGCAAGTTCTAACTTGTTTTTTAGGCAATTCAACTTCTTTTTGTACTAAGATAATTCTGTTTTTCTTTTGTTCTAAAATTGCAATTGCTTCCTCATCATAACTTGTAGCAATTACCACTTCGCAGAATAAGAAATTAATTTCATTTGCAGTAGCCACATCAATTTTTCCATTTGCAATTAAAACGCCACCAAAAGCAGAAGTCGGATCGCAAGCCAATGCTGCTAAATAGGCATCTTTCATTGTGTTTTTCGTAGCCAATCCACAAGCATTATTGTGTTTTAATATCGCAAATGTTGGAGTTTCATCCTTAAATTCTAATATTAAATTTACAGCTGCATCGACATCTAACAAATTATTATACGACAATTCTTTTCCGTGTAATTTGGTAAACATAGCGTCAAAATCCCCAAAGAAATACCCTTTTTGATGTGGATTTTCTCCGTATCTCAAAACTTGTCCGTTGGCAATACTTTCTTTGTAATAGGTTTCGTCTTTATTGAAATAATTAAAAATAGCAGTGTCATAATGAGAGGAAACATGGAATGCTTTTGTGGCAAATAGTTTTCTATCTTCTAATGTTGTTGCGCCATTTTGATTGGTAATTAAATCTAAAAGTTGGCTGTATTCATTAACTGACGCAACAATTACGGTGTCTTTGAAATTTTTTGCAGCAGCACGAATTAAAGAAATTCCACCAATGTCAATTTTTTCAATACTATCTGCTTCAGAAGCGCCCGAGGCAACTGTTTTTTCAAATGGATATAAGTCAACAATTACCAAATCGATCTGAGGAATATTGAATTCTTCCATTTGTTGCACATCGCTTTCATTGTCTTGACGGTTTAAAATTCCACCGAAAATTTTTGGGTGCAATGTCTTCACACGACCACCAAGAATGGATGGGTAAGAAGTTACATCTTCAACAGGAACTACTGGAATTCCTAAGTTTTTTATGAAATCTTCGGTTCCTCCAGTGGAATAAAGCGTTACATTTTGTTCGTGTAATTTTCTTACGATTGGCTCTAATCCGTCTTTTGAAAAAACTGAAATTAAGGCAGATTGAATTGTTTTTGTAGTGTTCATTGTGTAGTTAGATTTAAAAGTGCAAAAATAGTTTTTTTATTAGATTTATTGTCAATTTAACCATTAGAAAACAATACTTTAATTAGAAAATTATAGTTTCTTTTGATGTCAATCGTTAAGCATTCATAATTTATTATTTGCATTAGGTTATTGATAAAAATTTTTGGAATTTTACAGTGATTAAATACACACAAAATGATAATTTATCTGCGGTTATTGAGGGAGAGTTTTAGTTTTGCAATCAATGCATTACGAAACAACAAATTGCGAACGTTGCTTTCCTTGCTAGGCGTTACAATTGGAATCTTTTCAATTATTGCTGTACTTGCAGCTGTAGATTCTTTAGATAGAAAAATCAAAAAAGATTTAAGCAGTTTAGATAAAAACACAATTTATTTAATGCGATTTTCTTTTGGTCCTTCCGAAATTCCACAATGGAAAAGAGAACAATTTCCGAATGTGAAATACGATGAATACGAATATTTGAAAGGCGCCGTTAATAATACCAGCAAGATGTGCTATCAGTTTTTCACTGGAAGTCAGTCTATAAAATTTGATGCAAATGTGGTTAGTGATGTAAATGTGGTCCCCGTTTCTTATGAATTTATTGATATCCAAGGATTAGAATTTAATGAAGGGCGGTTTTTTAATGAGGCTGAGTCCAATTCTGGTGCTTCACTTGTAGTTCTAGGATATGAAGTAGCCCAAGGACTTTTTGAAGGGAGTGATCCAATTGGTAAAAAAGTTCGTTTGTATGGGCAAAAATTTACGGTTGTTGGGGTTTTAAAAAAGCAAGGAGCAGGAATGTTTGGTGATAATAATGATACTTCGGTTTATTTGCCTGTGAATTTTATCCGAAGATTATATGGAGATAATAATGATGCGATGACTCCTGTAATTCTGATTAAGCCAGAAAAAGGAGTTGATATGGAAGCCTATAAAGCAGAACTTACTCAAAAATTAAGAAATTATCGAGGAATGAAAACGGGCGAAATTGATAATTTTTTTATCAATGTATTATCTGGATTTACCGATTTGATAGATGGTATTATAGGAAAAATGAATGTTGTGGGATGGATTATAAGTGGGTTTTCGTTGTTGGTTGGTGGTTTTGGAATTGCCAACATAATGTTTGTTTCTGTAAAAGAGCGCACGAATTTAATTGGAATTCAAAAATCATTGGGTGCCAAAAACCGATTTATACTTTTCCAATTTTTATTTGAAGCTATTATATTATCTGTAATTGGGGGTTTAATTGGACTATTTCTGGTTTGGATAATCTCGATAATTTTAACCAATGTATTGGATTTTGAATTCGTTTTAGGAGTTGGAAATATACTTTTAGGAACTGGGTTAGCTGCATTAATAGGATTAATTTCGGGGATAGTACCCGCCATTTCAGCATCAAAATTAGATCCTGTGGAAGCTATTAGAACCGGCATGTAGGATTAAAATTTCATTTTAAAACATAAAAAAACACAAAGCATAACTTTGTGTTTTTTTGTGTTTTTGTTGTAAAAAAATCTACCTGATATTTATATTTTGAATCAAATCGATATATAAATTAATTTTATCTTTCAGTTCTTTTCTTGGTGTAATAAAATCTAAAAAACCGTGTTCTAAAACAAATTCAGCAGTTTGAAATCCTTCGGGTAAATCTTTTCCAGTCGTATCTCTCACGACTCTTGGGCCTGCAAATCCAATTAAAGCGCCTGGTTCAGAAATATTAATATCACCTAACATCGCGTAAGAAGCAGTTGTCCCACCGGTTGTAGGATCGGTACATAAAGAAATATAAGGAATTCCAGCATCGGATAATTGTGCTAATTTTGCTGATGTTTTTGCCAATTGCATTAAAGAATAAGCAGCTTCCATCATCCTCGCGCCACCTGATTTTGAAATCATGACAAATGGTGTTTTGTTTTTTATAGCGTAATCAATTCCACGAGCGATTTTTTCTCCTACAACAGCTCCCATTGAACCACCAATAAAGGCAAAATCCATACAACAAACCACCAAGTCTTTTCCTTTTGATTTTCCAACACCTGTTCGAACCGCGTCTTTCAATTTGGTTTTTTCCATAGCGTCTTTCAATCGATCAGCATATTTTTTGGTATCCACAAAATGCAAAGGATCTTTGGAAGTCATTTTAGCATCTAATTCCTTGAATTCATTGTTATCGAATAAAATTTCGAAATATTCTTTACTTCCAATTCTAACGTGAAAACCATCTTCGGGGCTTACCCAAAGATTTCTCGCTAATTCTTCGGCATCGATAATTTTCCCTGTTGGGGATTTATACCACAATCCTTTAGGAACATCTTTTTTGTCCTCTGTTGCCGTAGTAATTCCTTTTTCTGTTCTTTTAAACCAAGCCATAATTTTAATGGATAATGAATAATTGACAATGGATAATTATTAATTGTCAATTATCAATTGTTAATTACAAAGTGTTCACGTTATTCAAATCT
>JBIPNF010000221.1:0-4069 GCA_044373885.1 Flavobacterium sp.
TCCAATTCCGAAAGAGGCACCTGTGACCAAAGCCACTTTATTTTTGAACGGTGTTTCCATTTTTTTAATTTATTTCAGAATTTGTTCGGCTTCTAATATGTTTTCGATGCCTTTTATAAGTGCGTCAGGATTGAATGAAATGCTGTCAATTCCCTCGTCAACAAGAAATTGAGCGAATTCTGGCAAATCGCTAGGGGCTTGCCCGCACAATCCAACTTTAATATTATTGAGTCTTGCCGCGTGAATGGTTTGGCTGATTAAATATTTCACAGCTGGGTTTTCTTCGTCAAATAAAGGACTTACTAAGTGAGAATCTCTGTCAATTCCCAACGTGAGTTGCGTTAAATCATTGGAACCAATTGAAAAACCATCAAATATTTTTGCAAATTCATTGGCCAAAATTACGTTACTTGGAATTTCTACCATCATATAAATTTCTAATCCATTTTCACCACGAACAAGTCCATTTTTTTCCATTTCGGCAATTACTTTTTCTCCTTCTTCGACCGTTCTACAAAATGGAATCATTAATTTTACGTTTAGTAATCCCATTTGGTTGCGCACTTTTTTCATTGCTAAACATTCTAAAGCAAATCCTTTTCGATAAAAATCGCTATAATATCTTGAAGCGCCTCGAAAACCAATCATGGGATTTTCTTCATTGGGTTCAAATTCGGCACCGCCAATGAGACTGGCATATTCATTACTTTTGAAATCACTCATTCTAACAATGACATCTTTTGGGTAAAATGCGGCGGCAACAATAGAAACAGCCTCTGACAGTTTATCGACAAAATATTTTTTGCCGTCTTCATATCCTTTTGTGATTTCTTTTATAGTTTTAATAGTTTCTTTATTGGTAATTTTATCGGGTTCGCAAACTGCCAGTGGATGTATTTTGATGGAATTTGAAATGGCAAATTCAATTCGCAACAATCCTACACCTTTATTTGGATATTGACTCAATTCGAACGCCCGTTCTGGATCAGCGAGAATAAACATAGGCTCTGTTTCGGGAAGAATTAAGCTACTGAAATCTTCTTCGTTTATTTCCCATTTTAATATGCCATCGTATATTATTCCTTCTTTTCCTTCGGCGCAGCAAACCGTTATTTCTTGACCATCTGCAATACATTCCGAAGCATTTCCGCAACCTACAACTGCTACAGTTCCTAATTCTCTTGCTATAATTGCGGCGTGACTTGTTCGTCCTCCTTTATTTGTTACAATTCCGGCTGCTTTTTTTAATATTGGATCCCAATCAGGATTTGTGAAATCTGCAATTAATATTTCTCCTTTTTGTAATTTATGACCCTCAGCTGGACTTTCCAAAAACCGTGCTTTTCCAGTTGCAATTTTATCGCCAAGGGCAATTCCTCGGGCTAAAATTTTACTTTTTTCCAATAGTTTATAGGTTGTTTGGATGTTTTTGTTTTTTAAACCGTGAATCGTTTCTGGTCGGGCTTGTACAATGTAAATTTGGTTGTTCAATCCGTCTTTTGCCCATTCAACATCCATTGGCTTTTGATAATGTTTTTCAATAGCATAGCACCATTGCGCTATTTGAATCACTTCTTTTTCGTTAAGACAAAATTGATTTTGTTTTTCCAAAGGAGTGATGCTGTTTTTTATGGTTGATTCAATGGAAGTGCGTTCTTTTTTATCGGAATATCTCATGGTGAATTCTTTGCTTCCACATGTTTTTTTCAATATTGGAGTCCAATTTCCATTGTGCAATGTAGGTTTGAAAACAACCCATTCGTCAGGAGTTACAATTCCTTGCACGATATTTTCGCCAAGTCCCCAAATTCCGTTTATGATAATTGTATTTTTGAAACCTGTATCTGGATCTATTGTAAATACTACCCCAGACGCCGATTTGTCGCTACGAACCATTTGTTGTATTCCTACAGAAATCGCAATGTCTAAATCTTCAAAACCCATATCATTTCTGTATTTTATGGCGCGATCAGTGAATAAGGATACGAAACAATTATGAACGGCTTCTAGGACTTGTTTTTCACCACAAATATTTAGAAAAGTTTGCATTTGTCCCGCAAAACTAGCTGTTGGTAAATCTTCTGAAGTAGCGCTACTGCGAACGGCAACATCTAAATTATTGATATCACATTGTTTTGATAATGCTTTATAAGCAATATTAATTTCTTCACAAATTTCTTTTGGAATTGTTGCTGTTAGTATAAGCAATCTTGCTTTTTTACCAATATCGGAAAGATTTGAATAGTCTTCGGTATCTAATTTCCCGAGTAAATCGATCAGCTTTTTTTCCAAATGATTTTCTGTTCGAAACAATCTGTAAGCATTAGCCGTTAGTGCGAAACCATTTGGAATAGCAATTCCCATTGGTTTTAACTGGTTGTACATTTCCCCAAGTGAGGCATTTTTCCCTCCAACTTCATCAATAGAATCGAGGCCAATTTCATTAAAGAAAAGAATGTGATTTAACTTTGTCATTTTTCAATTATTAAATGGTTAATATTTTATTATTTCCAAGACAAAGGGGTAAAATAATGATATGTTTCTATTTTCAATTAGAATCATATTAAATTGGGGGAAATTTAATGATGGTAGTTGTTAAATCAGTTGGGGGTATTATTTGTAAAATTGATAAATAAAAGTAACTATTTTTTTTTAATTACACAAGTAAAATTTTTATAAAATATTGTTATTTAGTTAGTTATATTTTATTAAATTTGTTTTTCCCAATCACTACTTTTGTCGCTAAAACTTACTATTTGGTACTTTATAAGTTAGCAAAGTGCTGGCTTTAGAAAAATCTAAAGGTGTGAGTTATGACAAAATCAGAAAAAAAAGTAGTTGTGAATAATTTGGTCAATGGCTTTAAAACCACTGATAATTCTTCGGACTTAAAAACATTAGGAAACAAAATTATTCAAGAGGTAACAGAATGTCCTTTTAGCCATGAAAACAAAGAGGTTTTTGAATTGGCATTGCAATTTTGGACACAACACATTGATAATTATATAAATGATTCTGTTAGAGGAAATGCGAGTGAATACAGCAATGCGATGGCAAATTTATCTCTTGACGGGATTTATAATTTTATAGACGCGAGTTTATTAGAAGAATAACCAATTTATTTTTCACCTGATAACTGCATATAAACCAATACGACAGCAGCAAAAGTCATAATTATCAAGGCTCCAAAACCGAGAATATTTGTTGTCTTACTGTTTGTAAATTTCCCCATAACTTTTTTATTGTTTGATATATGAAGAATAATCGCAATTAAAACTGGCGCCGTAATTCCGTAAAGTATTGCTGTATATATCAACGCTTGTACTGGAGAAATTCCTATATAATTGAGTGACAACCCTAGAAGTAATGAAACAGCAATTATCATATAAAAGGCTTTGGCTTCGTGAAATTTCTTATCTAAACCTTGTTCCCAACCGAATGTTTCTGTTATGATATAAGATAAAGAACCACTTAAAACGGGAATTGCAATGAGTCCGGTTCCAATTATTCCAATGGCAAAAAGTAAATACGCAGCGTTACCTGCCAATGGTTTTAATGCCATTGCGGCTTGTTCAACCGTGTCAATTTGGTGAATTCCACCTTTGAATAAAACGGTTCCCGTAGTTAGAATTATAAAAAACATTACCAATCCTGAAAAAGTCATTCCAAAATCGATATCCTCTTTCATGTTCTCAATTATTTTTTTATTTACTACTAAATGTTTCTTTTTTTGTTTCATTTCTTCGACTTCCATTGAGGCTTGCCAGAAAAACAAATAAGGCGAAATGGTAGTTCCAAAAATTCCGACAATTATTGCTACAAATGCTTTATCGAATTTTAGTGTTGGTATAAAAGTAGATTTGGCAATTTCAATCCAATCTTGATGGTATAAAAAGGGTACAATTAGATACACCATTAATACAATACAAAGGTATTTTAAGATAGACGCAATTTTGTGGTAGGGTAAATAAATAATCAAAATTAGAAGTAACATTGTAAAAACGACACTGAAATAAGTGGCTTCAATTTTTGGAAAAAGCATGTTTCCAACAGCTCCCATACCAGCGAT
>JBIPNF010000222.1:0-4061 GCA_044373885.1 Flavobacterium sp.
CATTAGTTTTTCTCCAAAAATATAAAGTCCCTGCGTTTGGGTTTTCGGTATAAAAAGCAGTTACGTTAATAGTTGATGGATACGGATTACCAACAGCATAATATTTTCCTAAAAGAAGTCCCTCGACTGAAATATCACCATTATTAGGAACTCCATTGAAAACTCCATTGAAAGTAGTTGGTGCGTCAACAACCCAATTATTAGGAGCACGAATTAAATATCCTGTTGCTCTGGCAAAAGGAGTAGATGCTGGGTTTGAAACCGCATTATATACATTGTCAGTAAAATTATAAGTATAAAAACGCGTATTAAAAGTATCTGGAGAAAACGTGGTTAAGAATTGATTAGCATTCGTAACTGGCGAACTCCATAATGTATAATCATATAATCTCATATTGACACTGTTTCTTTTTACAATTGCAGTTCCAGAACCTGAGTTCGTGTTTAACGCAGCAGTTTGAACCAAGTTAGCATTGTTATCAATAGTTAAGGCACCATTATTTACAATAGCGTTGTCAACTGTTAAATTTTTCCCTGTCGGAATGGTCAAAGCACTACCGACACCTAGTGTTAAATCATTGTTTACAGTAGTATCCAAATTCAAAATTACCCCTGCAGGGTTATCGATAGTAAGGTTATTTAAGACATTGGCAGCAGTAGGCAACTCAATTCCAGTGGTTAAAGCTGTACCAATTGTGAAAGTAACATCAGCAGCAGTAGCCGTTGCGTTTTGCGAAAGTACAAGCGCTGTTCCAGATATAGAAGCAACAGTAGTTCCTGCTGGCACACCGGTACCAGTTACCGTATTACCAACAGCGATAGCCGCATTGGATGTAGTTAATGTGACATTAGTTGAATTTAAAGTAGTACTTCCAACCATTTGAGTTCCACCAGTAGCGTTATAGGTAACATTTACTGAAGAACCAAAAGTAGGTGCTGAAGCTAATGACCCATCTTTACGAATTATCGTCGCTGGACTAACTACTGAGTCGACTGTCAAACTACCTAAAGTAACATTATTAGTCGTGTTAGTAAGTACCCCGCTAGTCAAAGTTAAATTTCCATTTACAGTAACCGGATTCGTCAATGTTAGTCCTAAAGTATTAGTGACGTTCAAATTTTTAACCGTTGCAGGGAAATCAGCTCCTGGAACTTGAGCTGAAGTTCCAATATAAGTATAATTAGCTGATGTACTAAAGGTACGAGTTGTAGTTCGGATTGGTCCATCAGTCGCGTTTAAACCATTTGCATTAGCTATCTGAACAGTACAATCAGCCCCAACACTGAAACTTCCAGCTCCAGTTATAGCATTTGGGTAAGTTGGATTTGAAGCGTCTAATGTACCGACAATAATTGTATTTCCATCACTTGTAATGCTACTTACCAAGTTTATAGCACCTCCTGAGGCAACATTTAAAGTACCAGGTACATAAGGGGTAACAACAAGACTAATAATTAATGTTGGCGAAATATTTATTTTTGTCGCATTAATTATCCCTCCTGATTCAACGTTTAATGTGAACGTTTTACCTATAGCAGCTGTCGACTGTAAATTACCTCCTATATTTAAGGTTCCGTAAACATTAACAATCACATTGGATGGTGCAGGAGTCTGCCCATTTGATGTGTTAGAAAAGTTACCTCGTAATGTAACGGTTTTACCCGCATTAAAAGTAAAAGTAACAGGGATATCCACAGTACCATATGTTCGCAAAGAACCCGCCGTTTTAGTAAACGTAACATTCGCATCGAACGTTACAGTAGCAGGGGTTGTTGTTGCGAATGTTGACACCGGTCTCATAGAATACGGATAAATACTACCACTACCACTAATAGTTAGATTATTACTAAAATAATCAAGCGATAGATTAGCTGAAACATTATCAACAGCTGGAACTCCTGGAGTTGAATTTCCAAAACTACCATTACAAACAAAAGAAGTTCCATAAACTGTTAATGTTTTATCACTACCAGCTGGTGACACTAAACTACCTAGAGCGTTTATTGTGATGTTATAACAGGACTTGTTAACCTCTACATTTACACTATGATTTGCAGCAATCGTTACATTATCTTCTAGCCCAGGAGGAATACCACCAACCCAAGTTGTTGTAGTTCCCCAATTACCAGATTGAGCTGATACGATATTTTTACGAGGGGTTACTTGATCATTTGTTGCCGGAGTTGTAATTAAATAGTTTTCCGTTCCACCCGAACCATTAAAGGTATACACTTTAACATGATAACCGGTATTAAAAGTAAGTCCTGTAACACTCACACTAGTACCTGTGCCATTATAAACTACGTAGCCACCTCCAATTAATTGCCCTGATGCATAAGCGGCATTGGCTGTATAGGAAGCCAAATCAATAGGATCGTTACTAACTGCACTTCCTGCTTTGATAACAACAAGACTGTTTGTACCATTACCAGCTGACCAGTTGATGTCAAAACCAGTTGTTGTTACATTAGCAAAAGTAAGTCCAGATGTTTGAGACGTTGGTTCTTCTGCAGCAGATGAAGCTGCCGTCGTGGAAGATTCAAAAGGAAGCGGAGCAGAATAGTTAAACGCTTTATCAACTGAATATATACGATAATAATATGGTGTTGAAGGTGTAAGTAATGTATTGGTTAGTCCAAGTCCTGTATCTGTAAAAGTAGTTGCCGTTCCAATATAAACTACAGTCTCCCCTGTAGCGAGAGTATTACCTAGGCTATAAATTCCTTTCACATTTGGGGCCGTACGCGTATCCGGATTTGCCGGAGCAGTAGTTCCACGAACCACAATATAACCGCCACCATCAACTCCACCAGAATCTGCGGCCCAAGAAATAGTTTGTGAAGTACTTAAACGATTTGATGCTTGAGCTGAGTTTGCTGCTAAAGGAGCCGTTACATCTGCTTCATTAGCAGCTCCAGAAACTGGATAAATAGCAAAATCATCAAATTCAAATGTTGCAGTATTAGTCAGATTTAGAGTAGCATATAAAAGACTATTATTTGCATTCAGAGTAGCAATAATACCTTCATAGAGAAACCACCCAGTTCTATTTACACTTGTAAGCAAAATTGAATTCCTCATGCTAGGCTGAACAGTAGCGGAAGCTTCAATAGTACTACCAGTAGGTGTTCCATCTAAATCCCCCTTATAATAAAATTGAACTCTAAAAAATTTTCCAACATCTTCGGTTCTCATAACACTTGTTGGCGATTGGATTCTTCTTGTATTTGAGCCAGTTTGAACCATTTTTACATAATTAACTCCTGTACGTGGAGTTGCCGTTTCCTTCGTAACTGTTACAGCTGTATTGGAGCTTTTCGTCCAAGTAGTAGTGGCTGCTGCCATATTATCGGTTGCAAAAGTAGGACCAGTATTGGGCCCTTCAAATCCACCATTCATATTGGGATAAGAACCAATAACTTGTTGCCCCCAACTATTGTAGATGCTGATCAAAATCAAACAAAGGCTTAATACAAATTGCATTAGTCTTTTTGGGTTAAGTAATCGTTTATTCATAATAATTTTTTTGGTTTAATTTTTTTCTAATGTTAAATTTTTGTAAAATTAACTGAACCTCTAAAATAGACTTATTAAAAAAGTGTCATTTATAAGGCTAAAAAGTTTCAAATAATTGATTAATCGCATTATTTAATTAATCGTATGCTATCTTGCTTCAGGAGCAATGCGTTTAAAAAGAGATAAATAAAGGATATTTCGTACTCAGTTGTAATTCGGTCCTAAGTAAGAACTTAAACGCATTTCCTTTGAAAAAAGTTGTCTTAACTAAGATGCTGTAAAGATGCTGTATTAACGTATCGTAGCCAATTGTAAATTGTCAACTACAAAATAGAATCGCACCCCAGCTATTTATTTGAAACAAAAAGGCTAAGTGTATGAGACTTTTTGAATAGTCGAAAGTTGTCTAAAATATTTTAATTTGTACTTTGATTATATTATTTATAAAAGCAAAATTGAAAAAGTATACTTTACCTGTTCTTCTAACTGTTTTTTTGTTTGTATCCTCTGCCTACAGTCAAAAATTGGTATATGAGAAAGGACC
>JBIPNF010000223.1:0-4054 GCA_044373885.1 Flavobacterium sp.
AATCGAACCTGATTTTGAAATCGGAGAAGAAGTTTCTGAAGAAGTAAAATTAGTAGACCTTGGAAGAAGAGCGATTTTGGCTTTGCGTCAAAATTTAATTTCTAAAATCCACGAACACGATAACACGAATCTTTACAAACAATTTAAAGATTTAATAGGAGAAATATATACTGCAGAAGTACATCACGTTCGTCCAAGAGTTGTGATATTGGTTGATGACGAAGGAAATGAGATTATTTTGCCAAAAGAAAAACAAATTCCATCTGACTTTTTTCGCAAAGGCGATAACGTTCGTGGAATAATTGAAAGCGTTGAATTGAAAGGAAATAAACCTCAAATTATTATGTCTAGAACATCAGAATTGTTCTTAGAAAAATTATTTGAACAAGAAATTCCTGAAGTTTTTGATGGTTTAATTATGGTGAAAAAAGTAGTCAGAATTCCAGGTGAAAAAGCTAAAGTAGCTGTAGATTCTTATGACGACAGAATTGATCCAGTAGGTGCATGTGTAGGTATGAAAGGTTCTCGTATTCACGGTATTGTTCGTGAATTAGGAAACGAAAATATAGATGTTATCAATTATACTGATAATATTCAATTGTTTATTACAAGAGCATTGAGTCCAGCTAAAGTTTCTTCTATTAAAATTAACGAAGAAACAAAAAGAGCAGAAGTGTTTTTGAAATTAGAAGAAGTATCGAAAGCCATCGGACGAGGCGGACATAACATCAGATTAGCGGGTCAATTGACAGGTTATGAATTAGATGTAATTAGAGAAGGAAGCACAATTGAAAATGATGATGATGTTGAATTAACAGAATTTTCAGACGAAATTGACGCTTGGGTAATTGAAGAATTTGCGAAAATTGGATTGGATACTGCAAGAAGTATTTTAGGACAAAACGTAAATGATTTGGTTAGAAGAACAGACCTAGAAGAGGAAACAATTTTAGATGTAATGAGAATATTGAAAGAAGAATTTGATAGCTAATATTTTTCTTCTAACACACAAAAAAAGGTAATAATAAAAAGGTTTTATGTCTGAAGATAGAGTAATTAGAATAAACAAGGTTTTAAGGGAATTGAATATTTCGTTAGAAAGAGCTGTGGATTATCTTAAGGATAAGGGAATTGCCATTGATGCAAATCCAAACGCAAAAATTTCAGATAAGGAATTCAGTATTCTTCAAAACCAATTTGCAGGCGACAAAGGGAACAAAGAGGCTTCGAAAGAAGTTGGCGAAGAGAAAAGAAAAGAAAAAGAAGCTCTGCGCATCGAAAGAGAAAAAGAAATTGAAGACAAACGCAAAGTAGATGAGGATCGCCAAAGACAACAACAAGAAGTTATCAAAGCGAGAGCTGTTGTTTCTGCACCGAAGCAAGTGGGGACATTGGATTTAAATCCGAAAAAAGCCGCTCCTGCTCCTGTTAAAACTGAAGTTCTAGTTGAAGCTAAAGCAGATGTTGCAAAACCTGTTCCAGCTAAAATTGTTGAAAAAAATGCTGAATTTAAAGAAAAAAAGGTTGTTGAAGCTCCAAAAGCAAAAATAGCCTCTACTCAAAAAGAAGCCCCTATTACAGAAGTAAAAATACCAAAAGAAGCTGTTGAAACTCCGATTGAAGATTTTACTACCCAATACCAAAAATTATCTGGCGCAACATTGACAGGTCAAGTAATTGATTTATCTCAATTCAATAAACCAAAAAAGAAAAAAGAAGATCTTAAAATCACACCAAATAAGCCCGTAGTGCCAGGTTCTACAGGTGCTAATAACGCTAACAAAAACAAAAGAAAAAGGATTATTACTAAGCCAGGTGCTCCAAGACCACCTGCAGTTCCTGGAGTTCCGGGCGCGCCAAATCCTAATAAAATAACTCCTAATGCTGGAGGTGCTGGTGGAGGTTTTAATGCTAACAGAAGTGCAAGACCTGGATTCGTAAAAGGAGCTAGACCTGCAATTGTTGCCAAAGTTGAGCCTACAGAGGAAGAAGTTAAAAATCAAATCCGTGAAACTTTAGAAAAACTTCAAGGGAAAGGTGGTAAATCTAAAGCGGCAAAATACAGAAGAGATAAAAGAGATACGCACCGTCAAAAATCTGACGATGAGCAAAGAGCTATTGATGAAGGAAGTAAAACTATAAAAGTTACCGAATTTGTTACTGTTGGTGAAATTGCAATAATGATGGATGTGCCAATTACAAAGGTGATTGGAACATGTATGTCACTTGGAATCATGGTTACGATGAATCAACGTCTCGATGCAGAGACATTGACAATAGTTGCCGATGAATTTGGATATGAAGTAGAATTTATAACCGTTGATATCGAAGAAGCAATTCAAGTTGTTGCCGACAAAGAAGAAGATTTAGTGTTCAGAGCTCCAATTGTAACCGTAATGGGTCACGTCGACCACGGTAAAACTTCTTTATTGGATTATATCCGTAAAGAAAATGTTATCGCCGGAGAATCTGGAGGAATTACCCAACATATTGGTGCCTACGGAGTAACGCTAGATGACGGACAAAAAATAGCCTTTTTAGATACACCAGGTCACGAGGCATTTACTGCAATGCGTGCCCGTGGAGCTCAAGTTACCGATATTGCAATTATTGTAATCGCAGCGGATGACGATATCATGCCACAAACTAAAGAAGCAATTTCTCACGCTCAAGCAGCGGGAGTTCCAATTATATTTGCAATCAATAAAATTGATAAGCCAAATGCGAATGTTGAGAAAATAAAAGAAAAATTAGCAGGTATGAATTTACTTGTTGAGGATTGGGGTGGAAAAATTCAATCACATGATATTTCTGCAAAAGTAGGAACAGGTGTGAAAGAATTATTAGAAAAAGTTTTGCTTGAAGCAGAAATATTAGACTTAAAATCCAATCCAAATAAAGCCGCGCAGGGAACTGTTGTTGAAGCATTCTTAGACAAAGGTAAAGGATATGTTTCTACTATATTAGTACAACACGGAACTTTGAAAGTTGGAGATTATATGCTTGCTGGAAAACACCATGGTAAAATTAAAGCCATGCACGATGAACGAGGAAATATTGTAACCGTAGCAGGTCCTTCGACTCCAGTATCAGTATTGGGATTAGATGGTGCAGCAACAGCGGGAGATAAATTCAACGTATTTGAAGATGAAAAAGAAGCCAAACAAATTGCTTCGAAACGTTCTCAATTGATGCGTGAACAATCCGTCCGTACACAACGTCATATCACGTTGGATGAAATTGGACGTAGAATTGCATTGGGTCAGTTTAAAGAATTGAACATCATCCTTAAAGGTGACGTTGATGGCTCTGTTGAAGCATTATCTGATTCGTTCTCTAAATTATCTACTGAAGAAATTCAAATTAATATCATACATAAAGGAGTTGGTGCAATTACAGAAACTGACGTAATGTTGGCTTCTGCATCAGATGCAATTATTATCGGATTTAATGTTCGTCCTGCTGGAAATGCAAGACAATTGGCCGACAAAGAAGAAATTGACATCCGTTACTATTCTATCATTTACGCCGCTATTGACGACTTGAAAGATGCAATGGAAGGAATGTTAGCTCCTGAAATGAAAGAAGAAATTCTTGGAACTGCAGAAATTAGAGAGATATTTAAAATTTCGAAAGTAGGTTCTATTGCGGGAAGTATGGTTATGGATGGTAAAATTGTTAAAAATGCCAAAATGAGAATTATTAGAGACGGTGTTGTAGTCTTTACTGGAGAATTGTTAGCATTAAAACGTTTCAAAGACGATGTTAAAGATGTCGCTAAAGGTTATGATTGTGGTATTCAAATTAAAGGATACAACGATATTGAAGAAAGAGATGTTATTGAATCGTACCATGAAGTTGCCATTAAAAAGAAATTGAAATAGAATTTAACTAAATTAAAATTATAAAAAAAACGTCCCGAATCACTAGACTGAACCCAAAAGTTTGGACAAATTTATAATTAATTTTGATAATAATGAGCTCGATATTTTATCGGGCTCATTTTGTTTAAATTAGACTTACTTCTGTCGTTATTATAATAGTTTATATATTC
>JBIPNF010000224.1:0-4050 GCA_044373885.1 Flavobacterium sp.
TTGTAGGTTTGATTTAAATATTCAACATCCAAACGGGCTGAAAACAGAAAAACACCGTCTTCAATTTCATTTTCAATTCGAATTTCTTCTAAATCGTGTTCGTCTTCAATTTCTCCAAAAAGTTCTTCTACAATATCTTCAATAGTTATTATTCCTGCCGTACCGCCATATTCATCAAGAACTACGGCAATACTTTTTCTTTTTTTAATCAGTAAGTCTAGAACTTCTTTTATAAAAATGGTTTCGGGAACAAATTCCACTGTGATTAATATTGATTTTATTGTTTTAGGTTTTTTAAATAAATCAAAAGAATGCACATAGCCAATACAATCATCTAATGAATTTTGGAAAACCAAAATCTTAGAATACCCTGTTTCTACGAATGTATTCTTTAATTCTTCAACAGAATCATCTATATCTACCGCTGCAATTTCAGTTCTTGGCGTCATAATATCGCGGGCTTTTACACCTGAAAATTCCAATGCATTTTGAAATATTTGAATCTCAGAATCAACTTGTTCGTGATCTTCAAAATGGTTCATTTGTTCTGTAATGTAATTTCCGAGTTCTAATTTGCTAAAAAACAAGGGTACAAAATCGCCTTCAGTTTTAAAAAAGCGTTTCAGGATTGTATCTGAAATCCACATAATAAAAGTAGAAAAACCATAAAAAATCAGATAGAAAAAATAGGCTGGAATGGCAAAAAACTTAATAAAAGTATTGGCGTAAATCTGAAAAAATACCTTTGGAAGAAACTCGGACGTCATTAAAACCAACAGGGTAGAAAGCACCGTCTGAATTAATAAATTGGCAATATTTGAAAATTCATATCCCAAAGTTGTAAGCCAACGCATCAATAATTCGCCCATAAAAAAGCCGTAAATTACCAATGCTACATTATTTCCAATGAGCATTGTAGCTATAAACTGCGAAGGCTTTTCGGTTACTTTTGTAAGGATTTGGGAGAGAAAATTATCTTGTTTTTTTTCGATTTCAAGATATATTTTATTCGAAGAAATGAAAGCAATTTCCATTCCCGAGAAAAAAGCGGATAGTATCAAACATAATATTATAATACTAATTTCCATGTTTTACTTTGAGTTGTTTCTTGCTTCGAATTTCTTGGCAAATTTTCTTCTGAAGAAAAACATAAAAACCGATAAAAGTGCAATTCCTAAAAAAAGAAAGTGTTCGTCGGTTGCTTCATTCCAAACGGAAATTGATTTGTAGATAAAGAAAACGGCTGCTACAAGATAAACGTATTGGGTGTATTTTAAATAATTCATTTTTATAATATTAAAAATTAGTTTGCTTGAATAATTTCTCCTGATATTTTTTGAGAATTTACAATTTTGAAATCTTTACTAAAATCGATTCCTTCTCCGTAGGAAACTCCTTTTGGGTCAGTAAATTTAAACTTTTTTTCGGTATAAAACCACTCATTTTTCTGGTCGAAATACAATTGTTCTGTTTCCAAAACTTGACCGAATTCATTTGTAATTTTCACATTTCCTTGCAAATCTATTACATCGGTACCTTTATAGGTTACGGCATAATTGGAAATCACAAATGTCTTTTTGTTTTTAATATCAAATAAAGTCACATTAATTCCTTTAGGAAATTCGGTAAATGGAAATTCCACAGTTGCATAATCTAACATTTTTGGACTAATCAATATTGATTTAATTCTGCCCGAATCGGTATATTTCATGTTGAAATCATCTGCTTCTCCGCTTGGTGCAAATTCAGAAAAATTTTGTTTTTGCACTTCCCTAAAATTACTCTCACAAGAAAAAAGGCCCATTACTAAAAGAAGTAAAAGACCACTATTTCTAATTCTGTGTTTTTTGAAAGTCATAAATCAATAGTGTCATTAATATCAAAAACGTAAATTTTTAACCGAATTGCCATTGGCTTTAAGCCTAATAAAAACGTTTCTTTTGGAACCATTTGTCATTCAAAGAAAGTCCGATGGTGATATTTGTGTAATTTTCTTGAACTAAATTAGCCGATGTAGTTCCGCGTTTTCCATATTCAACACCAATATTAATATTTGAGAAAGCACCAATAATTGGCAACCCAAAACCAGCCGTAACTCCCAAGTCATTAATCGATTTATCATTGATGATTAACCCTGTATTTTCATATCTCAAACCAGCGCGATAGGTAATTTTTTCAAAGTATTTTGAAAACGAATTGTAATTTGGAATATAATATCCGCCAATATTATATTTTATTGCGTTTTCAAATTTAACATTCGTAATGTCGTTGAATCGGTTTCCCATTCCGCTACTTTGCTGAAAAGTAACTTCGGTTCCAAGCATCCATTTTCTATTTTGACCAATTCCTAATCCTAAAGCTACTTTAGAAGGCATTTTTATAGTTGTATTATCAACGGCTATGTCTATTGGATCTACAATTATTTCTGAACCTGAAGTAGAATATTGAATAGTAGCAATATTTCTTTCATTGGTAGCTTTCAGATTTGTTTCTGGCGAATAGGTCAAACTACCAAAAGCAGAAAGTTTATTGTTAATTTTAGTTTTGTAGTTTAAACCCGCTGTAAATGCTATGCCTGAGATATCCGATAGGTTTTTCTCTCTTGAACCATACTGTAATCCCTCGACGAATCGAAGAGAATAGGTTTCGATTTTTCCAAAGTTGTAGCTAAAATCAAGTCCAATGCTTAAATTGGGTGTAATTTCATATCCAGTTCCTGCAAATACCTTGTTTAATCCACCGTTTCCTGTAAATTTTTTAATTTGTTCTGGAGTTGCTACGGGAGTTGTCGTTGCTAATATTCTAGATTCAATATTATAACCAACAGAAGAATAGGGCATCAATCCGAAAGCCACGCCAAATTTCCCTACTGGAAGTCCAACGGCTAGGTAATCCATTGTTGTTCTTCTTGCATTTTCTCTTTGAGAACTCGTTTTTAATTTGGTTGTAGTATAGGTTCCTCCCAATGAAAAAGTAGTTAGTTTTAAGCTTGTGTAGGAAGCAGGATTTTGAATATTCAAGTGAATACTATCTGAAAAAATTGACAACCCACCCATTGATCGGTTTTCGGCTGTTCCTTTGAATTTTACATCGCCAATTCCGTAGAAAGAATAAGACGATGAAGTTCCTTGCTGTGCAAATGAAATAAGTGTAAAAAGCAGGAAAGCGGGTACTATAAATTTTTTAATCATTTTGATTTTTGTATTGAAATGTTTGGTTCAAACTTTCTAAAAGGAAATTTGAATTGGCAAATATGGTATTTTTTAATCGGTTAGCCAAAAATTCTGTGTCTCCACCCGTTAAAATTATTATAAATTTAGGATATACACGCTGATATTGAGTAATAAAACCTTCAATTTCATTTTGAACTCCATTTAAAACCCCAGAATGTATTGAAGTTGAAGTTGAATTTCCTATAAATTGATGTGGGTTACTGTTTTTTGATTTTCCTTCAAATAATTCTAAAGATAATAACGGCAATTTTGCAGTATAATTATGAAGGGATTCATATCTCAATCGGATTCCTGGTGAAATTGCTCCGCCAAGGTAATTATCGTTTTCATCAATAAAATCATATGTAATGCATGTTCCTGCATCAATAACTAATCGGTTTTGTTTTGGAAAATTCAAAACTGCTCCACATGCAAGAACTAGTCTGTCAATTCCTAAAGAATGAGGTGTTTCATATTTATTATGGAATGGAAAAGTAGTTTTTTGGGTAATAAAATGAACATTTAACTGCTTTTCAAATGCTAAAAATGCTTCTTTTGGAATGTTCCCAACAGATGCAACTACTAAATCGGAGATGCTTTGGTATTTATTTAGGGTAAATTCAATTTGTTTTTGAAGTTCCGGACTATAAAAATCAAACCGTTCCACAAGGTTAGTTCCCTCAAAGACAGCTACTTTAATTTTAGTATTCCCAACATCAACTGCTAAAATCATAATTTATATTTAGAAGTTGCGAAGGTACGAATAGATTTTTTTTAATAATTGTTTTGTAGAAATTAAAATTCGTCCTATATTTGCACCCGCGAAAGCAAGGTACCT
>JBIPNF010000225.1:0-4042 GCA_044373885.1 Flavobacterium sp.
TGAATGCAAGTATTTGGTGGTTGAATCGAGTGTAGCGTTCAGTTATCCTTTTTTAATTTTAATCATATTATTTTAATAGTAATTTTAAGATAATACTATTTAAAAAGTTGCATCTCCTTCAATTTCTCCAAATAATCCCGTTGATTTGATAATCTCGGTATTTTATGCTGGCCACCCAATTTGTTCTGGTCTTTCAGCCAATCATAAAATAAATTAGGACGTGCAATATTGACTTGCAATGGATTTAAAGTCATGTTATTGTAGCGTTTGGCTTCGTAATCTGAGTTTAAAGTTTGAAGGGTTTCATCTAATATTTTTCCAAAAGTAACTGCATCGGATGGATTTTTCTTGAATTCAATCATCCATTCGTGTGCTCCTTTTTCCTTGTCTTTCATGAAAATGGGTGCCACCGTATAATCCACTACTTCGGTATTCGTGAGTTGACACGCTTTGGCAATTGCACGATCGGTATTTTCTACCATTAATTCTTCTCCAAAAACATTAATATGGTGTTTGGTTCTTCCGGTTACCCGAATGCGATAGGGATTCAAAGAGGTAAAACGAACGGTATCGCCAATCATATAGCGCCACAACCCTGAATTTGTGGTAATTACAATTGCATAATTTTTATTCAATTCAACATCGCTTAAGGGAATAGCAATTTGATTCGAATTTCCAAAGGTTTCCATCGGAATGAACTCGTAAAAAATACCGTAATCCAACATCAATAATAAATCATTGGAATTGTTCAAATCCTGAATGGCAAAAAAACCTTCGGAAGCATTGTATATTTCGTAGTATTTGAAATCGCTTTTCGGAACTATTTTTTGGTATTGCTCTCGATAGGGGTCAAAATTTACACCGCCATGAAAATAGACTTCCAAATTCGGCCAAATTTCTAATAGGTTTCCTTTTCCTGTATCTTCAAGAACTTTATTCATTAGAACCAACATCCACGAAGGAACTCCAGCAAAACTGGTTACATTTTCTGTTTTCGTTTCATTAATGATAGCCGCAATTTTTGTTTCCCATTCACTCATCAAGGAAACTTTATTGCTTGGTGTGCTACTGAATTCGGCCCAAATGGGCATGTTTTCAATTAGAATTGCTGATAAATCTCCAAAAAAAGTATTGTTGTTTTCATAGATTTGAGAACTTCCGCCAAGACGCAAACTTTTGCCCAAAAACAACTCTGAATTTTCATTATTATTCAAATACATGCACAATAAATCCTTACTTCCTTTATAGTGGCAATCTTCTAAAGCTTCAGCACTTACGGGGATAAACTTGCTTTTTGCATTGGTAGTTCCGCTTGATTTGGCAAACCATTTTACAGGTGTTCCCCAAAATACATTTTGTTCGCCTTGTCTTGTTCTTTCGATTAATGGTTGCAAATCTTCATAGGTTGAAATTGGAACTCTTTCTGTAAAAGTGGCGTATGATTTTATCGATTCAAAACCTTTTTCTATACCTACAATTGTATGTTCCGAAGAACGAATTAAGTTCATCAGCAATTCTTCTTGTACCTCGTTTGGGTATTTTAAAAACAACTCAATCTGATGAATGCGTTGTTTCAAAACCCAAGTGGCAATCGAATTGATAATTGGTATTGGCATTCTGATTTTAGATTTTAGAATTAGATCTTTAGATTTGTAAAACGATAAACAAATGCTAACTTTACCAAAAATAGCAAATTTTGCGGAACTTTAAACTTTAAACCTTAAACTTTTAAATTAATGACATACGAAGGCGTCCTCAAAAAAATGCAAACTGAGTTTGAAAATCCCATTCAGTATTATATGATTTTTCAAGATAGTTTTCTAAACGTCAATCAATTATTGAATAAAAATATTGAAATTAAGTTTGTGGGTTACGAATGTTTAAACTGTGGAAAAAAGAAGAAAATTTTCCGTCAAGGATTTTGCTATGATTGTTTTTATTCGAGTCCGGCGGTAGGCGATTGGATTATGAAACCCGAATTAAGTACGGCGCATCTCGGAATTCAAGATCGGGATTTAGCTTATGAAGAAAAAGTACAACTGCAACCCCATATTGTTTATTTGGCTTTGTCAAGCGAAGTAAAAGTTGGAGTTACCCGAAACACTCAAGTTCCCACACGTTGGATCGATCAAGGTGCAGAAAAAGCAATTGCAATTGTAGAAGTTCCCAACCGGTATTTGGCAGGAATTACGGAAGTTGCGTTAAAAAATCATTTTGCTGATAAAACCAATTGGCGTAAAATGCTCACCAACGACATTGTTCACATCGATTTAATTGAGGCGCGATCAAAATTAGAACCTTTAATTCCCGCAGAAGTTCGAGAGTATTTCCATTCAGAAAAGAACGATTTATATGAAATGAACTACCCTGTTTTGGAATATCCAAACAAAATAAACAGTTTAAGCTTAGATAAAACCCCCAATTTCCAGGGAAAATTAATAGGTATAAAAGGGCAATACCTGATTTTTGAAGACGGAACAGTTTTCAATGTTCGAAGTTCAGAAGGATACGTTGTTCGAATTGAAGTTTAAATAATTTTTGATATTATTTTTTCTTCCCAAAAAAACCTTTTATTAGTCCTTCAGCTTTTGTTTTCAAATCCTCTTTTGGAGTGTTTGTTTTAGAAGTGTCTTTTTTAGTACCGTTCAACAAATCTTTTAATGCATTTGTTCCTTGATTTATCAATTTTTCTTTTTGCTGTTTTACCAATTGCGTGGTCAAATTAGAAACTGCACTTTTCATATCGGTAGTCACTTTCGGACTTTTAAATGATCCCGTAAGAACCGCATTTACTGGAATATTCTCCAGTTTAGTAGCATCTGAAGGGGATAATTTTGCAATCAATTTATTGGCTTCAGCACCTAAATATTTTGCGGGAACATCTAATTTCAAATTATAATTCATTGTTTGGTCAAAACCGTGAGTTCCGCCAACTGTAACTTTAATGTCTTGGTATTTGATATCAAAAGGGTTCACATTTACTTTTCCGTCTTTAAAGGATAATTTAGCCTTCACATCATTAAAATTTAATTTCTTTAAATCGATGAATTTTAAGTTAGCACTCAATACTGATAGGATTTCGGCATTTGAAGGATTTATAGTTGTCGATAGCAATTGACCTATTAAATCTCCAGAAATTGTTTTTAAATCGGGAGTCATTTTTTTTGCATCTAAATTTCCAGAAAGCTGAATGGTAGAATTCAGTTTTCCATTGATAACTCCTGCAATTGGCGCAATTTTTTTCAACATGTCCAATTGTGTGAAACTTTGCTGAATGTCAACTAGGTTCAATCCCAAATCCATTTTAAAATTTGGTGTTTTTTCTTTTGTAGAAACGGCACCATTCAAACCAATTGTTCCGCCAAAAATAGAAGTTTTCATGTTTTCCAATGTGGCCTTTTGATCTCGAATGATCAACTTTCCTGAAACGGCTTTCAAAACTAAATTGTCATATAAAACTGTATTCGCTTTTGCATTTAGTGTACAATTTAAAAAAGCAGGAATTTTCATTGCTTCTTTTGAGGCTTCTTCTTTTGGAGTTGTTTCAGAAGTCATGAAATCAGAAACGGCCAATTGGTTGGAAACCAAATTGAAATTCCCTTTTAATTCTTGCTTTTTGAACATAAATCCATAGAAATTGTCTAAAATTCCCGTGACATTCAAATCGCTTTTTCCAGTGGTGGCTTTGAATTCTTGTAAATTGATGCGACTCGGATTGAATTGAATGACCGCCTGAGAAATTGCCAATTCCTTTCCTTTTTCATCGGTATATTTGAAACCTGATAAACTCATTGTTCCCGAATTAGCTATGTTTTGATACTCACTTTTAGTCACCGATTCCATGTCAAATTTGGTTTTTACATCGGCTTTTAAAATTCCAGAAAGTGGTTTTGTTAGTTTTATTGGATACGCTTTTGACAAGTTTGACAAGTTAATTGTTCCTTTTAAAGTGGCATCAACCAAAGGATTTTTGGTAATGTTTCTGATAGTTGCTTTGGCATCAAAAACATCCTGATCAATTTTGAAAGACAATTTATCTAAA
>JBIPNF010000226.1:0-3973 GCA_044373885.1 Flavobacterium sp.
TTGTGGTAGTATCATAGAAGTTTGTGCTTGAAATTTAAGTGCCAAAAAGAGAAATACAAAAAAAAGCCGAACTGTTTTTGGGGTTTTCATATTATTTAAAATCTAAAACAAATTAACGAATAATCAATAACTCTTGCAAGACATTCAAAAAGGTTGTTTTTTGGTTGTGTTCTTCGGTTATAGCATTGTGAATAATGAAACAATCGCTTTTTGTCTTATTAATTTGCTCTAATTTGTTTTTTAACCGCAAAGAGCGCAAAGTTTTTTTTTAAATCTGTGAATCTGTGGCAAAAAAATAGGATTTCGATTTGTAAAGCTTGCTTTTAATTTATTAATATTTGAAAATCATGCAAGAGGATTGACTTGGGGGCAGCGTTAATCGGTTACTATTATTCCAATATCCATTTTCATTCCACATGGAATATTTGGAAAATGCCAATCTTTATTATCCCATGTTTTTAGATATAGTAATTTTGAGTTTTTGGTATTACAATTTGTCATTATCTTAAAATCTTTTCCAGATTGTTTGTTCAGTAGTTCTAATCCAAAAAACATAATTTTGGATGTGTTAAGGTATAAAGGTTTTAAATCAAGTTCAATTGAGCCGTAAATGTTTGAATGTAATGTAAACCTAATTTCTTTGTCTGTTAGTAATTCGCCTGGAGTTCCGTCATTTTTAGCGTCGTAAATTAAAAGTCCAAACTCGACATCTTTATATTCCGCTTTGTCATTGTCTTTAATAAAAAATAACACACTACTGTTAAAGAAGAATTTTATTGAAGACAAGTTTCCAGACGGAATTTCATCAATTTTACTTATTATGCTTTTAATATTATTTCCTGTTAATGAAGAATGTAATCCCTTTTTTTTAAAGTGTTTTGCCTTTTTATTTGTAGCGAGAACTTTTAACTCGTCTAATCGTATTGTGTCTTTTATTTGGGTATAAGAATTTAAAGAAATGAAAAACATAAAAAAATAAAATACCTTTTTGTCCATTTTTGAATTGAGTTAGGCTATTGAATTCGTCGGGTGGTAATACTATTATTTATGAGATTACTTTTTTAACCATCCTTTTTTTGGAGAAACAGCTAAACTTAATCCATAGAAATTATTTCTGATAACAAAATCACCAGTTTTATCAGGACTATTTTCTAAATTGTAAATTTGGTATTGACCACTTACATAATCTGGTGCAATGGAATTATTTATAAATAAGGATAAATCAAATAATGCAAATTTAGTTTTGTATTGTGCTCCAATTGAAATTTCTGAAGAAAAATTTATACTATTTTGATCATTTGATTTTGCAAAGTAGATGTCTTTATAATTACCATTATAGTCTCCAACTGATACTCTAGTTATTATTTCTTCATTTGTACCAGTAATTAAATTCAAATTTAAACCTGCACCAAATGTTAAATTAATTTTATTAGTCATTTTTAAAAAGTAATCAGTTTTAAATGGAATTGAAATAATGAATTGATTATAAGGGTCGAATTCGGTTAGTAAATTTTCTAGACCGTTCCCGATATCACTGTCTGAAATGTTCAAGTCAAATTTTGGAATAAATTCTTTTGCAATAATTCCTGTTTTAAAGTTAAAATTACCGGATTGAGCAAAATTATAATATACTCCAAATTGATAGGAGAAGTCATTGACAAATTTCATACTTGGATAAGTTGACCCATCTCTATTCCAAGCATCACTTTTTTTAAGTATTGATGGTTGAAAAACAAAACTTAATTTAGAATAGTCATCGTGAAATATTTTTTCAGCTTCTTGAGAATAGGAATTCAAAAAAGACAGTAAAAAAATCAGTGTTGGGGTTATAATCTTTGTATTCATTGGTTTTTTAAGTGTTTTAAATTTCATGAAGTAAGTAAATGAATTTTTGATGAGTAATAATCTTATTTACGAGATTTCTTTTTTAACCACCCTTTTTTTGGAGAGACAGCTAAACTTAATCCATAGAAATTGCCGTCAATTGAAAAATCGCCGCTAACATCTCCACTGTTTCGTAAATCATAAATAAAATATCGTCCAGTTGCAGGATATTGAATCAGATTTCTGTTGTAAAATGCTTCAAGTTGCAATAAAGCAAACTTTGTTTTATAATTTACTCCGAAAGATAATTCACTAGAAAAAGTTATTTGTTCCTGATTTGTAACAGCAGTGAATATTTTTCTACCTTCAGTGTTTGATTCTACAGTAACTTCGGTTGTAGTTACACCACCGCCTGTATAGAGATTTAAATTTAAGCCCCCGCCTATTACAAAATTTAATTTATCATTTATTTTATAAAAATATTCTGTTTTTATAGGAACACTAAATATAAATGCTTTACACGGATTAATTTCAGTTAAACTATACCCATTTCCATAACCAATGTCCAGGTCATTTACATTAAGAGTAAAAAGCGGATTAAATTCCTTTGCGATTAAACCTGTTTTAAAATTAAAATTATTTTTTTGTGCAAAATTGTAATACACACCGAATTGTAAAGAACCAGAATCATCAAATTTTATTGATGGATAACTTGAATTATTTCTATTTGAGCTGTAAAACCCTGTAATGGTTGATGGTTGAAAAATAAAACTTAATTTAGAATAGTCATCGTGAAATATTTTTTCAGCTTCTTGAGAATAAGAATTCAAAAAAGACAGTAAAAAAATTAGTGTTGGGGTTACAATCTTTGTATTCATTGGTTTTTTTAGTGTTTTAAATTTCATGAAGTAAGTAAATGAATTTGATGAGGTAGTTACAATGTTGAACCAATTTTATATAAATCTGACAAACACCAAGCTTAATTTATTTAACTTTCCGTATTTTCAAAATCTGTGATTCTGGGGCAAAAAAATAGGATTTCAATTAAAATGTGTATCCAATTCTTAAATGTAAATCTATGGCAAATTCACTTTTTTTAGAAAGATCTGCAGCGCTTTTTCCAAAATAAAAAACCTCTCCAAAGCCCGCACCCGTTTCAAAGGTTAAATTTCCAAAGTACGTTCTTTTAATTCCCCATTTTGGAATAATTAATAATTGGTTGATAACACCAACATTATCGGCATTAGAAATGGTAAATAAATCAGGGTTATAACTTGTTTTAATAGCAAAGAAACTACCACTGTTTTTTATTATGCTTTTGTTTTTACTACTTCGGCGCTCTAAATTATAATACCATCTAGGTTCTAAAGTTACCACGGGCGCCATTAAGAATTTAAATGTACTACTATTTAAAAATATACCGCTATCCAATCCTAGCTCTGTTCTTAACGCAATTTCGTTGGTCAACCTCATTTCATTATGAACCCAAATTCCTAAAAGCCCGGTTTGAATACCAAAGATTGATTTTTCTACACTTACATCTTTCTTTTGGATTTCTTGCGCACTTGCTAAAACACTAACGAAACAAACTAAAATAGTGGTAATTTTTTTCATTTTCAATTGGGGTTAAGATTTTTACAAGGGCAATAATAGTAATAAATTACCTACAAACTTTATAAATAACGTTTCATTAACAGCGTGTTAACAGCGCGTTAATAGGACTATTCTGTTTCTAAAATGTCGGGATATTGCGCGAGGGATGGTAGCGGAAATCCCACGCTTTTTTGCGTGGATTGCAGCGCACAGCCCGACCTGAAGTTGAGTACAAATGGTGTAGATTCTCAAAACGCTGTAAACGAAGGTCGCGCCCAAAAAAATAAAAATACTATCTTTGTGCAGAATTTAATAAAAAATCAATAAAAATTTCAACAATGAAAACGCTTCAAGACTTCAATTTCAAAAACAAAAAAGCCGTAATTAGAGTAGATTTTAATGTTCCTTTGGACGAAAATCTTCACGTTACAGATACTACTAGAATTGAAGCGGCGAAACCTACAATCGACAAAATTATTGCCGATGGTGGGAGCGTGATTTTGATGTCGCACCTTGGAAGACCAAAGGGAGTTGAGGAAAAATATTCGTTGAAACA
>JBIPNF010000227.1:0-3968 GCA_044373885.1 Flavobacterium sp.
TTTATTATCTCTTTAGGAATAATGAGTTTTAAAAACAACAAAGAGAAAATCAGTAAAGGAAAACTCACTGAAATACAATTGAATTTTGTAAGAGAAAATTACAATTGGAATTCCGGAGATATTATAATTATCAATTTCAGACAACCTAGAACTAATTGTTCCTATGATAATTATGAAAACTTAATTAATTCTGTTAGTTGGTGGAATTCTTTCTATTCAATAATAAATTTGAAAAACACTTTAAATATTTTTGTTTATTCTAATAAAAAAGCCGCAAAAAATGTCATTGATTCAAAAACGCATTTTGAGGATAAAAACAACTTTTTCTTAAATACATTTTTTTCTAGCGAAAGGGATTGTTATGGATTATTGGTTGTAAACAGATTAGGATATTATGAACAGATAAATGGTGAATATTCAGAAAATGATGTAACAAATTCAATTGAGAGTCTTGCTCTGAAGTAGATTTACCCAGATGTCTCGGATATGTCCCCACAACGGATAGGGCGGATTTTCAATCCGTCCCCACAAAGACAAGAAAAAAAATAATAAGTTTTAATACGAAATTAAAGAATTTCATAAAAGGCAGGGATTGTAAATTCGCAATATCTGCTAAGAAGTACTTTAAAGTGGTCTTGAACTACTTTAAAGTGGTTAGACAACGTGGTTAAAGTGGTTAGGTAACGTGGTAAAAGTGGTCTCAAACCACTTTAATGGGGTTAGGCAACGTGGTAAAAGTGGTCTTGAACCACTTTAAAGTGGTTATAAGACGTATTAAAAGTACTTCAGAACCACTTTAATGGGGTTATAGAACGTGGTAAATGCCGCGTCAGACACGGTGAAATCCCATAGGGATGACCCATTTTGTAACGTCGGACTTTAGTCCGATGATAAAAAGTATCGCAGCTTTGCAAAAGTTCTTATGAAAATATAAACGTGAAATGTAGCCCCGATAGCAGCGGTATCCCACGCTTTTGGGCGTGGATATAGCGGATAGCGGGAAGAATCGTGAGGTAAAAAAGAGAAGTTCTGCTCCAAAAAAAAACCTAAAACTACTTTGAAAATGGAGTAGTTTTAGGTTTTTAGGAAGCTTTTTTAATCGTTATTCTCGATTTGCTTGTAGGCATCAATGACTTTTTTTACCAATCTGTGGCGTACAATGTCTTTGTCGTCAAGATAAATTATCCCAATTCCATCGACATCTTTCAAGACCAATAAGGCTTCTTTGAGTCCGGAAATGGTACGTCTTGGCAAATCGACTTGCCCAGGATCGCCCGTTATCATGAACTTGGCGTTTTTTCCCATACGGGTCAAAAACATTTTCATTTGGGAATGGGTAGTGTTTTGCGCTTCGTCAAGAATTACAAAGGCTTCGTCCAAGGTTCGTCCCCGCATGAATGCCAAAGGCGCAATTTGGATTATTCCTTTTAAGATGTAATCTTCTAGTTTTTCGTTGGGTAACATGTCGCGCAAAGCGTCGTATAAAGGCTGCATATACGGGTCTAATTTCTCTTTCATATCGCCAGGAAGAAACCCTAAATTTTCACCTGCTTCGACTGCAGGACGTGTCAAAATAATTTTTTTGACTTGCTTTTCTTTCAATGCTTTTACCGCCATTGCCACACCTGTATACGTTTTTCCAGTTCCAGCAGGTCCAACAGCAAATACCATATCGTTTTTATTGATGGTATTTACCAATAATTGCTGATTGGCAGTCATTGCTTTGATAATTCTTCCGCCTACACCGTGCACCAAGATATTGTCTTTGGAATCCATTCGGCGGTCGTCTTGAACATCACTTTGGATGACTCTTTCAATTACGTTAGTATCTATGTTATTGTAACGGGTGAAATGCAACATCAATCGGTTGAATCGTTTTTCGAATTCGTCTAGGGAATCTTTTTCTCCAAATACTTTGATTGTAGTTCCTCGGGCAACAATTTTTAACTTTGGATAATATTTTTTAATAGTTTCAAGATGAGAGTCTTGAGCGCCCCAAAAGTCTTTTGGAGCGATGTCGATGAGCTCGATAGTTCTTTCGTTCAAATGTGTTGGATTTAATTAAAAATTAGTCGCTGATAATTATTAGCTTTGCATTTCAAATTTAATGAATTTTAGATTTAATTCCTCTAATTAGTTATAAACAATTTTATGTCAATAATTACCCTAACTACTGATTACGGGCTCAAAGACCATTTTGTTGGTGCTTTGAAGGGGAAAATATTGACCGAAAATTCTGAAGCTACTATTGTAGATATTTCACATGATATAGATCCATTCAACACTGTTGAAGCCAGTTACATAATTGGTGCCGCCTATATGAGTTTTCCGAAAGGCACGGTGCACCTCATTGGTGTTGATGCCGAATTGAATAAAGAAAACCAACATATTGCGATGCAATGGAACGATCATTTTTTTATATGTGCCGATAATGGAATTCTAAGTATGCTTTCGCAAAAAGTGGTGCCACAGAAAATTGTTGCCATCAATATTCACGATCGTTTACCGGAAGACGCAACCGATTTAGATGTATTTGTAACCGTTGCATGTCACCTTTCAAAAGGCGGTTCTTTGAGTGTTATTGGTAAAGAAATTACTTCTATAAAACAAGTTACAGAGTTGCAACCCGTTGTTGCTGCTGATAAAAATTCGATAAAAGGGTATGTAATTTATATTGATCATTTTGGAAATGTGGTTACAAATATCACGAAGAAACTTTTTATGGAAGTTGCCAAAGGAAGACCCTATGAAATTCCATTATTACAAAAACGAAACCAGAAAAAATCGAGTCCAATAAAGAACATTTGGGCAAAATATTCTGATATTGCGAATGCCAGTAAATATCCAATAAAGAATTATGAAGGCGATAAATTAGCTATTTTTAACGAAGCTGGATTTCTCGAAATAGCTATTTTCAGAAGCAATCCTTTAAGTGTTGGAAGTGCTTCAAGTCTAATGGGATTGTATTATAGAGATAGTATTACGATTGAATTTATATAACGTTTAGTGTTGCGAATCAACTTTAAACTTTTAAACTTTAAACAAAAAATAATGTTCGTACGCATAGTAAAATTGAGTTTTCACGAGGAACATATTCCTGCTTTTTTAGAAAATTTCGAAATAATGAAGGAGAAAATACGAAATGCCGAAGGAAATCGTTTACTTGAATTGTATCAGGATAAAACCAATAAAAGTATTTTCTTTACCTACAGCTATTGGGAAACCGAACAAGATTTAGAAAATTATAGAAATTCCGAACTTTTTTATGACGTTTGGACTTTCACAAAAAAATTATTCAATGACAAACCTGAAGCGTGGAGCGTGGAAAAATTAGTTTCTTTAGTTTAAAGTTTAAAGTTGGACGACCTGAAACTTTAAACATTAAACTTTAAACATTTAAACAAAAAAAATGAAAGCATTATTATTTAGAGAAATTAAATCCTTTTTTGGTACGCCAATTGGCTATTTAGTTATCGCTATTTTCCTTATTCTAAACGGATTATTCCTTTGGATTTTCGATGGCGAATACAATATATTAAATTCTGGTTTTGCCGATTTAAGTCCGTTTTTCACGATTTCACCTTGGATATTAATTTTCTTAATTCCTGCCGTTACGATGCGCAGTTTTTCGGATGAAATGAAACAAGGAACATTAGAATTATTGCTTACAAAACCGTTGAGCATTTGGCAAATTGTGAATGGTAAATTCTTTGGTGCTGTACTTTTGATTGTAATTGCAATTATTCCCACCTTTATATATGTGTATGTAATTTCAAGCCTTGGAATGCCCGAAGGCAACATCGATATGGGAAGTACAATTGGTTCTTATTTCGGATTATTGTTCTTAATTTCAGGGTATTCTGCCATTGGAATTTTCACTTCCACCCTATCTGACAATCAGATTGTAGCGTTTTTACTTGCTGTGTTTTTATGTTTCTTCTTCTATTTCGGATTTGATGGAATTGCGA
>JBIPNF010000228.1:0-3960 GCA_044373885.1 Flavobacterium sp.
CTTTTGTTACTTGATAATTCGCTTTCGCCAAAGCCAATTGAATTGCGTGCAGCTTTTGATTGGTTTTTGATTCGTATAAATTGGTCAATTCTACCAAATATTCTGATGAAGTAATTACTCCGTTTTTTAATTGCGCATCAGCCGATTTTACAACATATTCACGCAAATCTATTATTTCAGAATCTGTTTTTAAGATACTTTCTATTTTACTAATTTCGTATTCCATTTCTTGCAATTGCAAATTGTTGTTCAGTAAAAACGTTTCTTTTTCTGTTGAAACGATGTCTGCCGAAACCGAAAGCACTTGTTTTTCGATCTTGGATTTATTCCAATCAAATACATTCCAATTGGCTTTTAAACCCACCATATAAAAGGTTTGAAACGAATTATCCAACATATTCAAACCTGGATTTCCATAACCCGCCTGACCGAAAGCATTTATTTTTGGTAAGTTATTTTTAGAAATTATATCTTTTGAAACTTCAATTTGTTCGTTTTGCAAATCGAATAATTTCAATTCTGGACGATTCGTATCTTTTGAATTTTCATTCACAAAAATGGGTTGAACTAAAATCGTATTTTCATCAATTATAGAATAAGTAAGAGCAGACAAATTTTCTAAAAATCGTTTTTTATCAAATTGTATTTCAATAAGTTGTTGCTTTATTTTTAAATTTTCCGCTTCTAAAACTTTCTCCGAAGCAGGAAGTATCGCGCCAAATTTAACTCCAGATTTCACTTCTTTAATTTTCGCATTTAATTGCTCTTGCTTTAAAAGCAAAATCGATTTTCGTTCCTGAACCAACAAAATAGAAAAATACAACTGATTAATTTTGGTTTCTATTTGGTACAAATTCACCGTAACTTGCTGTTGTTGTGTTTTGGTTTGTGCCTCTTTGAGTTTGGAATTCGCATCAATCATTCCGCCGTTGTACAACAATTGATTGATATCCAAAGTAGCTCGATATTGATCTTTATTCAATGGAGTAACATTTGGCAAAGAAATAGGCAAACCTGTAACCGCCGATTGATACGTTGCTTGTGCGTTTAAATCGATTTTAGGAAGTTTCCCTTTTTTGAGCGACTCTATTTCAAAACCTGATTTCTGTTGTAACAATTCCGTTTGTTTGGCTATTGGATAATTTTTATTTGCCAAAGCATAACAATCGTCTAACGTTATTTTTTGTTGCGCATTAGCAAAAGAAACCAAAAACAAAAAGATTATTTTAAATGTATTTTTCATTTTTTTATCGAATTAATTATTTGTTCGGCAATCGTCGATTTTCGTACTTCCATCATTTCATTAAATTCAGAATCCGAAATTTGAATCATTCCCTTCATCATAACTTGGGCTGCAAATGGAAATACGGTCATTGAAAAAATATCCAGCAAAAGCTGTTTGGGATTAATTGGATTTATGATTCCTTCAGCAATTTCTCGTTCAATTTGTGAAATTAAAACGGCTGGATTTGGTCTGTTTTCATTACTCATAAAAGACATTACAAATTCAGGATTGTTATTCATTTCCTGAATTAAGAATTGTGGCAAATACGGATTGAGAATCACAAACGAAATATAACTGTACGTAAACTTTGTTATTTTATCAAAAACAGAATCTTGAGAATTAAAAATCTCATTGATTTGAGGCGCTAATTGACTAAAGGCATTCATAAAAACGGCTTTAAAAAGCAAATCTTTACTTTTAAAACAATAATGCAGCATGGCTTTATTAATTCCCGCTTCATTGGCTATTTCCTGCATCCGTGCACCCGAAAAACCTTTTCGTTGAAATACAATTCGAGCCGCATTAAATATTTTTTCTTCTGTAGTCATCTATTTTAACTAAATGGTTTAACCAATTGGTTGACAAAGATAAATAAAAAAAGTATTCCGGTATGAAAAACTTTTAGAATTGTAAATTAATTTATTGTTTCTCGTGTTCCTCCATGTCCGAAAGCTACCACACTCAATATTTTTACATTCAAAAACAAAAACATAAATAACTGAATGAAGGGATTATGCATTACAAATTTCTGAAATCTTGTTATTTTTTTGGCCATAATAATTATATTTTAAACTTATACTATTGAGGATTTTTTTTTTAATTTGGAATAAAATCTTTCTGTTTTTATTCTGGAATCAACCACCAAAATGGTTTCATTTTTGCTTTATAAAGAAAGGCATAATGCAAAGATAATTTCACCCAATGCCCTGCCAAACCGAGCGCTCCAAATGTTTTATTTAAATCTCTTCCTCCCGAATTAGGATATTTGATATAATCGGGAACAATTGGATAAGTGGTTATACTAATTCCTCTTCCTTTTAAAATCCCAAAACCAGATGATGCAATACAAGCAGCACCCATATTTCCCATAGAACCTTTGTGATGAAAAGATGGTTTGCCTAATTTTATACTATCAATAATATTATCAGCGACTAATTTTGCAGTAATTCCAGATGGCATTCCTGTTCGCGGAGGTGAAGGAAAAATATCGGTTCCATTTTTACTTTTTCGTGGTTTCGAAATAGTATGTGGTGGAGCAAATGCAATTCCGGGTGCAAAAATAGTTGGATAACTTGGATTTTGATAGGTTTCTGGCCAATCTTGAACTGTCCATTCTTCGTAAGGTCTTGGAGTATAATCCGCATCTACAATCATAAAACCTTTGAATAATTTATCGGTAATATCATTATTTATTTTGTCATAAGCTTTAAATCCGTGCCCTGAAAAAGCGGGGATCAACATGGCAAAATCAAATTCTTCCGTTTTATATTCGCCTTCTAAATTTTCGTAATGTGCTTTTCCATCCTCTACTTTAGAAACTCCAGCTCCTAAAATCCATTTGATATCTCTATCTGCAAAAACCATTTCCACTAATTCATCTGAAGGCATTGGATTTCCTCCTACATTCATGAGCATTCCGTCCATTCCAAAATCGCCCAATTTGTATTCATTCGAAATCCAAGTAACATCGACCTTATCTCTCACATTATGACGATTCAACTCTTGTTCTACGTTCAAAATATATTCGAATGCCGCCCCTTGGCAAGTTGCTTTTGGATGACCCGTTCCGATAAGGATTTTGGCTTTTTCATTTAAATTTGATGTCTTCAGTTTTTTGATTAAATCCTTCAAACCTTGCCAAGCATGTTCTGCATGATCGTAAGTACAAATCGAGAATGCTTTATTTGTACCTGGATCTAATCCTTCTGTCAAATCAAAAGCGAGTTTTGGTCCAGTTGCGTTAATCAGATAATCATAAGTCACTTTTTCTTGTGTTCCTAAATTTTCGCCATAAAGATATTCTACAAATACAAAAGGTTTTTCTTCAGAACTATCTCCTTCTGGATAAAACGAAACTACTTTCGCTTGCTTATAACCAATATTGTGCTTTTTATACAAAGGAATTAATGGAAAGAAAACATCTTTGGCTTTCATTCGACCAATACCAATCCAAATATTTGATGGAACCCATTGGTAATTTCGATTAGGAGAAATTACTAGTACTTCATGTTCCTTAGACAACTTGCGTCTTAAATGTGCGGCAGCGGTATGACCGGCAATTCCTGCACCTAATATTACTATTTTTGACATAATGAATGATTTATCTTTACCAAATGTAAATTATCATTCTATAGTAATTGGTAACATTAGTTACACAGCAATTATATTCAAAAAAAGGTATTTTGCTTAATTAAAATTTCAGAGATTTTTTTTTAGATTTTAGCCCTAAATTGGCGTTTTCAAGCATAAAATCAAATTCATTTCAAATGAATTTATACTTCTCATGAACATTATAAGATTAAATATTATGTTTGCTTTTTTTAATTTGAGAGTTTTGCTACTCCAATAAAAAACTCACATTTACAGTAGCAGTAATATTAATTTCTCCGATTGCTATTGTTTCTCTTGTACTTTCTGCCTGATCCATCGCCATCGTTTTCATTGCATACATAGGC
>JBIPNF010000046.1:0-13323 GCA_044373885.1 Flavobacterium sp.
GTTTTAAATCTAAAACTCTGGTAAAACAATTTTAAACCATATAAAAAGTGATCTTTACATCTATAACTAAAATCTAACCGTTACCGCACGCATAATGTTTGCAGCGTCCTAAAATAGGTTGACTAAAAAATAAATCTAAATGGAAAAACAAGTTAAAAACAATATAATAAATACAATTACATTTATATTGTGGGCGCTTTCTGTTCATGCTCAAAGTACCATTTTACCAGTTAATTCCTATGGCGTTTGGGACAGATCAAATGCGTATAACATTTCAGTTAATACTAATTACAACTATTTGAAAGGAATAAGTGCCGATGTGAACTGGGAAGAAGTGCAAGCAAATAATTCCCTTCAATACGATTGGTCTGAAATTCAAACTATACTACAAACAGCCAACAACAATAATCAGATGGTTAACATAAGCGTAGGAGTTGGCCCCGATGCTCCAGTTTGGGTATACGCTAATGGTGTACCTAGTGTTGTTACTAATGATACACAACATCCAAATTGGTCACAATATCCTTATTATTTAGATAGTGACTATAAAACATATTATTTCAATTTGATAGAAAATTTCGGCAATTTCCTGAGAACCCTCCCAGCAAATCTATTCAATCGTATTGCGTATATCCAAGTAAAAACTGGATGCACAGGAGATGAAGTTCCTTATAAGGGAACACCCGTTAATCCCTCTTATACTATTACCAATAATCAATGGCGCGCATTCCGTTTAGAAGTATTCGAAAAATTTAGAGTAACATTTAACACAGGGAATACTAGCACCCAGATTGGGCTTCTGTTTAATAATATTGATCCTGTTGACGAACCAACCGAATGGCAATGGGTATTAAATAACGTTACCTATGGTTTCGGAACAAAAGGCGGAGCATACGCTAGAGGGCACCATCTTTCAGACGAATTAGATTTTAAAACTACTTGGACACCTTATCTTGTTAATCCTCAAGGATTACATTTATTTTCTGCCGCCGAAATGGATCAAACATGGACTAAACCATTCTACCAAATTAATGTTCCATTAGGGTTTTATTGGGGTGCATTAAGCGGGCTTAATACTGGTCTTTCCGTTTGGCTCGTTACCCAAAGTGCTTTACAAGAAGCACAATCAAGACCTGAATTACATGACGTTTTTAAGATGTTTAATAAATATTCCAAACAAATGTATCCTAGTGCTGCAGTTGCTGCATATTCCATTTTCCATGAAGGATTAAATTCTCAAAACACCGTTAAATTTCCAGTAAGTATTTATGGTCAAGCCAATAAGCAAAATCAGGCTCGATATACTGCTATTTGCAATGCCTATGCAGGGCGTGGTGCTCGAATGGATGATGTGCTTTCGGCTACTCAAGGACAAGTTTATCAACGTGATCAGCAAACAGGGTATAACGATGCTGGATGGAATATTGAAGAAGGGAATTACGAAAGATGGATCACTCAAATAAATCCAGATTTAACATCAATTGGTCTTTTCAGAGTAAGAGGCGTTATTAATTCAAGCTCATCTAAGTATGACCGTTTTGCACGATCTTTTCAAAACAGTAGTGGCAAAAACACAATGTATTTTAAATTTCATTCCGATGTATTTACCCTTTCAGCTCCTGCCAGTTTAACATTTAAAATTACGTGGCTTGATAAAAATCAAAATTCGACTTGGGCACTAAAATATTATAATTCATCAGGCTTACAGACTGCCTTAAATGTTACAGGTATTGGGGATAATCAATGGAAAACAACTACCGTAACAATCCAAAATCCAATTATTACCCAAAATGGAGTTTTAGGTTCTGATTTTATGTTGGTAAATACAGATAACATTGACGATATCTTTCATGGTGTTGAAATAGATATTACTAGAACAAACACCTTAAATTCAATGGAAAATAATTCTGATAACTCTGAAACAGTAATTTTCCCAAACCCAACATCGTCTCTTCTTTATTGGAATAAAAATATTATACTAGATGAAATTATTGTTTATAATTCGAAAGGGCAATTAGTTTTAAACGTCAATAAACCTGAAAACAATTCTTTTAGCTTAATAAATTTAGAGAAAGGTATTTATTTCATTGTATTTCTAAATGAGAAACAAAGAGTATTAACCAAGAAAATAATAAAAGAATAAAAAGCGCTGCTACACTTAAAAAAAACCAGCAGGTAATTGGCGTTTGGCAAAAAACGGGATACGATTGATGATTTTAAATAATAATAATGTTATGGTTTTAAAAAAAAGAATTCTCTTAAGTCCCCTATTTTTGTTTATTCTAGTCCTTCAATTCAGTCTAAAGACAACTGGACAAGAGGTTGAATATCCTTTTTGGGGGGAATATGTAAAAACTCCTAATGGTGAAGCAAAGCCAGACTTATGGAAAACTAAAGATCATATAAAGGAAGGATGGGATTGGAGTTTACCACCAAATACGAAAGCAAGTCCCAAAGGGCTCATAGGTATGGCTAGAGTTTTGAATAGTAAATCGCTTCATTCACTTTCACAACTACCGAAAGTGAATTTTGAGTGCAATCCTATAGTAGATATTTGGTTCCATTGGAATACTATTGAAACTGTTGAGGGTGTTTATGATTTTTCCTCAATTAAAAATGCTATTGATGTCGCCGCGAAGCGAGGTTATGGGAGTTGTATTCGATTGATGACCTCCAGAACGGCATCAGCCCCAGACTGGCTTAAATCAAAATACCAAGTTCCTTCCATTCGTAGTCAAAAAAAAGGAATTGAAAGGGAGGAGAATTACGATCTTGCCAATCCTCTTTTTCATGATAAGTATCGTGCACTTATTGCCGCTTTCGGCAAATCAGGTATTCCTGCGATGAAGGAAGTTAAAGGTCTTTATGTAGGCTATGCCTCACCATCACTAGGAGATGAAGGAATTGGTCCTCACGGAGTCGATCCAGATACAGTGCAACATGTTAGAGAACGTCTCGATGCCTGGGAAGCCATTACTAAAGGCTTCGAATACAAAGTGTATATGGGAGGAAACTGTAATTATGGATTTTCCAAAGGTTTTGGTGTGCGTCGCGGATTTGTTGAGATGTACCTTTATCAAATACCTTCTCCCGAAATTGGGCAGACTTTAGACGAAAATAGTTATTTAGTATTAAATGAGAGTTGTCCTTTAATAGCCAAAGAAGCTCTTCATGGCGAAGTGAATGAAGAATATGATGAAAGGTGGGCAACAGCTGCTACTCAAAATCGATACGGAAATTCCACTGATTCATTTCCATATCGCTATTTCACTTCCAGTCTTCGAATGTTACAGATGCGAGTAAATTTGGCTTGTTACCCTAATTTTACTATAATTCCGGCAATGATTCCTTGGATGAGTCTCGAAGTGGGTCGTACTGCCAAGACTGCTCCAGATGCTTGGTGTTTTCTTAGAGAAAGTTATTTAAAAGGCAAAATAGGAACCGTAAAGAACTTTGAGAGATGGGTTTTTCAACGTGATTCTCTTGGTTATGAAACTACTGCTGTTGTTAAAATCAATCAGGCTAATAAGATGCACTGGGTGGAACCCGGAAAATACTATGATTATATAGCTAGAACCGGAGATAAAATAGGTTTCAATGTAGATGAAAGTTTTCTAAAGGGTAAAAAACAGAAAGTGGTTCTCAAAATTAGTTATCTCGACGAGGGTAAAGGGGAATGGTTATTGTCTTTTAACGGAGCAAAAGGAACCGAATCACGGACTGTAAAATGTTCGGACTCAAAAAAACTTCTGACGACCACTTTTTTTGTAGAAGCTGATTTTAATCAGAAGAAAAAATCTGGTTATGATTTTGTATGTTTGGCAAAGAACGGGTTGAAACCCATAGTTAGCTTTTTTAGGATAGTTAAGCTCTAAAGTTTTTTTTAAAAATTGAAAATTGAAACTAATTGACATTATAAAAGAGATTTTTTAGATTAGGGTCTCAGTTTATTTACACTTAATTTTGGCACAATAATTAACTTTAAAAGAAATAGATTAATGAAAAAATTAATTTTAGTAGCTTTATTGGCTACGGGTTTAAATGGGTTTGCTCAAGAAGCAGATAAAAAGGGGGGTGCTGATAAAATGTTGCAAAAAATGACAACAGAATTATCATTGACAGCGGATCAACAAGCAGCAATAAAGCCGATTGTTGAAGAACAAGTGGCATTGAAAAAAGACAGCAAGGAAAATCCAGATCATGCAGATGCCAATAAAGAAAAAGGAAAAGAACTTTCCAAAAAAATTAAAGGAATGTTGACACCAGCGCAATTAGAAATTCAGAAAGCCAATATGCAGAAAGCAAAAGCTGAAGGAAAGCCTGGCAAAAAAGAAGATAAAGAATAAAGAACAAATCTTTCAAAACATATATAAACTTCTGGGAAACTGGAAGTTTTTTTTGGAGTAAAGTGAATTATTCAATAAATATTTTGCTCTATACAGATTGTATTTTGAAATTATAAGTAGTAATTGTAATAAAGTATTTTAAAATATGTAATTCAATGTAATTGACTGATTCTAAATAGTTTTTCAACTATTTCGAGACTTTTGACATTAAGACATTATAACTTTCGACTTAATTATAAGCAGTTGTACAATTCAAATAAATCACGGGCGGAATAAATTGAGACAAATTCACACTATAAAAGAGACTTTTTGTACTAGCATAAATCTTCTTAGAAGCTTATTTTTGACTTTGCAATTTATTGTGTAATAAGATTGAAAATTTACATGCCTTTTATAAAGATTTATTTTTTTTAAGTTATTTAAATTTTTATTTATTCATAAATTGTCAAACAAACCAACTTATTAATCAACCAAAAAAAAATGAAATTTAAATTATTAACAATTATTTTTTTAACATCTTTCTTAACCTCGTTTGCTCAAACTACGATTGAAGGAGTTGTTAATGATGTTAAAGGATTGCCCTTGATTGGAGCTAATGTAGTTGTCAAAGGAACTAAAAACGGAGTTTTGACGGATTTTGACGGGGTTTTTAAAATAAAGGCAAAAATCGGCGATGTCTTACTTATTTCAAGTTTAGGATTTGATAAAAAAGAAGTCAAAATACAAGGAAATTCTATTACCATTGTTCTTGGAGAATTAAATGAAGCTCTGAATGAAGTTGTAGTAATCGGGTATGGTACCGTCAAGAAAAAAGATTTGACAGGAGCTATCTCATCTGTAAGAGCAACGAGTATAGAGAAAGGGGATCCAGTAGATCTTCAAACGGCTTTGTCGGGTCGTGTTGCTGGTCTTCAAATAACACAAAATGATAATGGTTTAGGATCAGGTGTAAAGGCAATTATTCGTGGTGGTAGTTCACTCACTAGCGGTAATCAGCCCTTATATGTTATTGATGGTTTTCCAATTGTTCCAGATGAAAATGCATCATCAAATCCGTTATCGGATATAGACCCTGGTCAAATCAAGTCTATCGAAGTTTTAAAAGATGCCTCTGCAACAGCTATCTACGGTGCAAGAGGATCGAATGGAGTAATTATTATTACAACAAAACTAGGAAAGGAAGGAAAACCAGTCATGACTGCAACTTTAAGCACAGGAACATCATTTGTAACAAGATTTCCAAGGGTTCTTTCTGGTTCAGAGTTTATAGATTATCGCATACTTACAGATAAAGTAAATTATTTGAATGGAACCACTGATAACTTAAGTACCTATTGGCAAGATAAAAAAGATACTAATGCACAAGGGGTAGATTGGGCCAAAGAAGCGACACAGGTTGCCTCAACTAGGAGGATGGATATTAGTATGGGTGGAGGTAGTAAAGAGGGATTAAATTATCAAATTTCAGGAAATTTTTTAGATCAAGAAGGTGTAGTTATTGAGACTAACTTTAAAAGATATAATTTAAATTCGAACATAGTTCAATCTATTGGTAAAAATACTAGAATTGGAACTAATATTAAATTAGCATTTACCAAAAATATTGGAAGAAGTCTTGAAAAAGATGCCGATGGTATTTTTAAAAAGGTTTTTTCAACCAATCCTTTTCAGCCTATTGATTTTCAACTCGGAGCTATTGATATAGATCCAGAAACAAACGCTGGCGATAATGAAAATGCTATTACGTATCTTAAAGAGGTTGATAACGAAACTCAAAGTACTAGGATAATTGGAAACGTTTTTTATGAAACAAAAGTGGCAAATAATTTGACTTTTTATACTAGTTATGGATTTAATCGCGGGTATATCAACAACCAGGTATTTTTACCTTCAAGTGTATTGAAAGGATTCAAGGAAAATGGAATAGCAGAATTTGAAAAAATTGAAACTTTAAATCAAGTATTTGAAACACGATTCAATTATAAGAAAGTATTCGATAAACATAATATTAATGCCACTGCAGTTGGAGAATTTTCTGATAATCTAAAAAGTATATATACTAGTGGAGCAACAGGTTTTAGCGATCAAACGAATGGTTTTAATGATTTGTCAAGTGCGGTTTTACCAACTTTTCCTGTAAATAATGTAGCCTCAGAAAACTTAGTATCTTTTTTAGGTAGAGTGTCTTATGGGTATAATAATAAATACCTTTTAACTGCTTCCATTAGAGCGGACGGTTCCTCAAAATTTGGTAAAGAGAATAAATGGGGTTATTTTCCTTCTGTTGCATTAGGATGGACGCTATCGGAAGAGTCATTTATCAAAAAAATGAATATTTTTGATAATTTCAAGTTGAGAGCATCCTATGGTGTAACTGGTAATAACCAGATACCAGCCTACAGCTCAATAGGTTTATTAGGGGCTGGAAATTATGTTTTTAATGATGTATTTTATTCTGGAATTGTACCGAGAAATGTATCTAATCCTGACTTGAAATGGGAAACTACTGCACAATACAATTTAGGTGTTGATTTAGGTTTTTTTAAAAATCGGTTAACCATTACTGCAGAAGCCTATTATAAAAAAACAACCGATTTATTGTTAGACGTTCAATTACCGTTGTCCTCAGGTTTCGAAACTGCTTTAAAAAATATTGGGTCTTTTAGCAATAAAGGGTTTGAATTAACGGTTAATTCAATCAATATTGATAAAAATGATTTTAAATGGAGATCTGATTTTACTTTTTCATTTAATAGAAATATGGTACTGGATTTAGGAGATAAGTTGGAATTTTATTTTGATGCTAATATTTTTCCAAGTAAATTTATGAATGAAATATTGGTTCGTGTAGGACAGTCAACTGGGATTTATTACGGATACATTGAAGATCAAATTATTAACAATCAGACAGAAGCGGCAAATAGTCCTAGACAAGTTGGCGTTGGAATTCCAGATACTAATAATAACGGACAAGTCAAAATTTATGACGTCAATGGAGATGGCTTAATTAATAGTTTTGACAAAGTGCCGATAGCTAATACAACACCCGATTTTATCGGAGGATTGAATAATGAATTCACGTATAAAAATTTTGACTTTAGTTTCTTTTTACGATTTTCCTATGGTAACGATGTAATCAATGGAAATATTGGGAATTTAGATAAGGTCAATATTAATAATTGGAACACTTTAAAATCAATGTCCGATAATTCTTATAATGCAGCCTATAATCCAAATGGTACCTTTCATGGTGAAAATACAAATGGAGTTTATTCTTCTTTATTCCGCAGTGCTTATGTAGAAGACGGCTCTTTTTTAAAGTGTGATTTTATCACATTAGGCTATGCTTTGCCTAAGTCGGTTGTTGAAAGTTTAAATGCCAATAAATTTAGACTGTTTGCAAGAATAAATAATCCTTTTATGTTAACTAGATATTCTTGGTTTGATCCAGAAGTTAATTCAATAGGAGGAACAGCAGGTAAAGTTGGTGGCGGGGTAGATCTTGGTAGTTATCCACGTAATACTACCATATCCTTGGGTCTTTCACTTAATTTTTAATATAAAAAATGAAAAAAATGAAAAATAAAATCAAATATTTATATCTTGTTGTATTGGTTTCAGGTTTTGTGGCCTGTAGTGACTTATTAGAAGAAGTTCCAGTTTCTCAACCATCAGCTGAAAATTCATTTAAAACAAAAGCCAATGCCATAGCTGCAATTGTAGGGGTATATAGTTCGTTGCATCTAGAAGGTGTTTATGGGAAGAGTCAAAGTCTTTTTACTACAGATGAAAATAATGCGGGATCAAAAGTGCCACTTTCAGGACTAAACTTATACACATTCACTGCAGATAATGTTGAAGTAATTTTGCCAATTTGGAGAGACCATTACATGGGAATAAATCGAGCTAATCTTGCGATATCTAAAATTCCAAGTATTAATATGGATATTGATGAAAGAAATACTTTAGTGGCAGAAGCAAAGTTTATTAAAGCGTTATTGTACTTCAATTTAATCCGATATTATGGAGATGTGCCTTATAAAGATTCAGAAACGACTTCATTGAATAATCTAAATATTCCTAGAACTCCAGTAGCTACTATATATGATAATATAATTAGAGATCTTGAATATAGTGTGGTTCATTTAAAAGTAAAAACCACTGGTTTAGCAGGACATGCCACTCAAGATGCAGCCAAAACTTTATTGGCGAGTATATATCTTACAAGAGGTAGTATGGCAAAAAGGGATAATACCGGTAATAGCATTGCAGATTTTGCTTTGGCAGCAAGATATTCTAAAGAGGTAATAGATTCAAATAGATATAGATTATGTAATTATTTTCCAGATGCGTTTATAGTGCAAAATAAAAATAATGATGAAATTGTTTTTGATGTACAATTTAAATCACCAGGATTAGGGGTAGGAAATACAATTGGTATTAATATGGGTATTCCTTCAACTGCTTCTGGGGTAGATAATTTATCCTCTGGTGGTGCACAAGGTGCCATAAGGGCTAATCCCTATCATCAATTTTATTATGAAAAAGCGGATAGTATTCGCATGCAATGGACTAATGCGAGAATTCTAATAAATGCTGCTACTGGAAGTTATACAAAAGTAAGTGCTATTAGTACTAATCCTCCTGTATCGGCTGCAAAATTTAGGCGTTATCCTGTTCGTAGTCCTGGTTTCGTGCTTCAAACAAGTGATTATGATGTTAACTGGCCAATATTTAGATATGCAGAAGTATTGTTAATATATGCAGAGGCTTTAAACGAAACTAATGGCCCAACACAAGAAGCTATAGATGCATTAAATAAGCTTAGAAATAGAGCTAGAAATACTAATATAGGGGGTATTCACAGAGATATATTACCACGTTCTTTGACCCTACAAAGATCTACTGGTTTAATCGATTTAACTCTTTCAAACCCTTTAGTTTCAACTCCAGCTGCTTTTAAAAATTATATAATCTTAGAGCGAAGTAGAGAATTAAGTGCAGAAGGCAAAAGATGGTTTGATTTGGTTCGTTGGGGTATTCTAAAGTCTACTTTGCGTGGATTAAATGCAAAATGTTCGGCTAAAATATCAGAAACTCCTCCAGTTGAAGCACCTACAATAACCGCTATTAAATGGGCAAATTATTGGAATGGAAGAATTGCTGAATGGAATTTAATAACTAGTGCGCTTCAAGATTTTCACATGTTACTTCCAATACCAAATAATGAAAGACAGGCGAATCCATCGATAGGACCTAATAATCCTGGATACAATTAATTAAAAAAAATAAATAGTATGAAAACCAAATATTCAATATGTATTTTAATGCTTTTAACGATTTTGTTTAGTTTCACTTCTTGTGAGAAAGACGAAATAGATACTTGGGTAAGTTTAGAAGCTGATAAAACAGCGGTAGCTGTTAATGAAACTGTATCATTTACAATGACAGGTAATGCCGAAACCTATGTGGTTTATACCGGAGACACTGGACATGATTTTGCTAAAAGTTATTTAGTGATTACTGGAGGAAAAAAAGTTGATCAAGAGGATTATGTGCTAACACAAGCCAACTTAAACACTTGGATTCCTATTTTGAACGCTGAAATTATAGCGTATAATCTTTTAAATCCCAATACAACACTTGATGCTAATGCAATAATTACTGGCTTACAGAGGTTAGTAGACAAATCGTACTATAAAGATACCGCTGCAAATCGCATAAGAGAATTAATGCCAACATTCAAATCATTTTCTGATTGTCAAAACCTAGTGGGCTCTTATTTTACTAATTTAAGTGTATTATTAACTCCTGTGGGAGGATTTTCTACAGGTGTGGCTATAAACAGAAATGAATTGACATATTCCTATAAATTTACTACTGCTGGAACCTATATAGTAACTTTATTGGGTACCAGATTAAGCGATAAAAATTATTCAGGTTCTGGTTATATTTATAATAGCACTTCATCTGCTAGTGAATATACATATAACAGAAATACAGACACAGTAACGATTGTTGTGCAATAATACAACCTTATATTTTATTAAAAATTAACTCTTAAACCTGTCAATTGACAGGTTTGTTTGTTTAAAAATGTAATTATTATAAATAGAATAGTCTTTAAAATAAATAGCCTAAAAATCTCAAACAAACAATAAAGGAAGTCTGAATTAATAAAAAATTATATTGGGTTTAAACCAATCATTATCGTATTAAAAGTTAAGTGCTGTTTTGCCTTTTGCTTATTATACCCAAAAGATATCAATTCATTTAGTCCTTTATTTTGTATTTTAATATATATTCTGAAGGCGACATTTTGTAATGAGATTTAAACCACTTAGAAAAATATTGTGGATTAGAATGTCCAATGGCATAAGCAATTTCAGATATATTTAGATCCGATTCTAATAAAAGTGTGGTAGCTTTTTTCAATCGCACCGAATCTATAAATTCTTTACCAGTAGTACCAGTAATTATCTTAACTTTTCTAAAAAAAGTGGAACGACTCATTGAAAATTCATCTGCGATATTGATTATATTCAAATTATCCTCTTCTATATTATCGTTAACATATTTTAGTAGTTTTTCAATAAATTCCTTGTCTTTACTGTTTGTGGTTAAGTCTCCTGCATCCTCATATTTATTAGTTAAAAATAGATTTTTAAATTTGTTTCTGGACGCTATAATATTCTTAATGGTTAGATTTAAAATTTTAATATTAAAGGGTTTAGGGACAAAGTAATCTGCCCCAGATTTCACTCCTTCAAATTGAGTATTCATATCTCCTTGAGCCGTCAAAAGAATTATCGGGATGTGCGAAGTTTTAATATCATTCTTAAGAATCTTACATAGTTCAAGTCCATTCATTATAGGCATTACAACATCACTGATAATAATATCAGGTTGCAATTTATTTGCCATTTCAACTCCTATTTCTCCATTTTCTGCGGTATATATATTGTAATTGTCTGAAAAGTAATCGGCCATATTTTCAATCAAATCAATATTGTCATCTACATATAAAATTGTGGGTTTTTCAATATTGAATTCAACATTTTTATCAACTAATTTAGTATTGTCAACTTCATTTTTTTTAACAAAATCAGTAGCGCTGTTAGCTTTAGGCATATCATTATCCCAAAGGATTTTATCTGATTTTTCTTCAACCGAATAAGCGTTTTCATCCAACGGTAAATTCAAAGTAAAAGTAGTTCCTTTATTTAATTCACTACTAACTGAAATTGTTCCTTTATGGAGTTCAATCATTGACTTTGTCAAAGACAAGCCTATTCCAAATCCATTAACATAGCGATCCATATTGCCTCCATGGTGGTAAAATCTATTGAATATTTTAGATAAAAAATTTGCGTCAATTCCTGCACCATTATCGACAACCTCAATTGTTAAAGATCCTTTGTCTGCAGATGGGAATGCTTTTATTACAATTTCGCCTCCTTTATTGGTATGTTTAATGGCATTGGAAACTAAATTATACATTATTTTTCCAAGGGCATTTTTATCAAACAAAATAAATAATTCAGGTTCAAAGGAATCAATTGAGATTTTAATTTCTTTAGATTTTGCCAAAGACTTGAAAATAACTTTGATATTTTTTAAAAACGAAATCATATCGTTTTTCTGAACTTTTAGTTGGTAATTACCCGTTTCCATTTTGTGAATCGCCAATAATTCATTGGTCAATTCCAAAAGATTATTTACATTCTTGTCAATAGTTAATACTTCTTTTTCTTGTTTGGGATTGAGCTTAAAATTAGAAATCAGTTTTTCAATTGAACATAAAATTAGGGTTAGAGGTGTTCTGATTTCGTGTGAAATGTTGATAAAGAATTCCAATTTCGATGCATTGATTTTCTCCATCTGCTCATGATATTGTTTTTCTAATTGCTCCTTATTTTTTTTCTCAAGTCGTTTTTTTGTAATCGATGAAATTAAAATTACTAAAAAATAAAGCACGATTATATAGAGAAAAAATGCTGGAAAAGTAAGCCAAAATGATGGTTTGATTTCTATTGGTAATGAGGTATAGTCTGAATCCCAAGTTCCATCTTCGTTTGATACTTTTATTTTGAATGTATAATTCCCTATAGGTAAATTTTTATAATCCGCTGCATAAACATTAGCGGATGCCATTAACCAATTTTCATCAAATCCTTCCAAAATATAGGAGTATTTACAATTTTTTTGATTGTAGTAATTTGGAGATAGAAAGTTAATTTTTAAATTATTTTCGAAATGATTAAGTGTAAGGTTGTAGGAATCATTTTTAAGTATTCTATCATTTATATTTATTCCATTTATAATAATGTCACTAATATTTACAGGTTCGTTGTAATTGACCTGTTTTGTTTTATCGGGTACAAAAGAAGAAATACCATTAATACCACCGAAATATAGTAAACCATTGGAATCGGAATAGGAGGAATGTTCTGTAAATTCATAGTTTTGAATACCATCGTTTATGTCATAAATTGTTGTTTTATAAGCTTGATTTAATTTAGCTAGACCTCTATTCGTCCCTATCCATATATTCCCTTGCTTATCGGTTTCGATTGATTGAATTAAATTACTAGGAAGTCCGTCTCGAATTGTGAATTTTTTTATTCTTGAGGCTGCTCCATCTTTAGATAATTTAATTTGAAACAATCCTTTTTTTGTACCTATCCAACCATTGTTTTTATTGTCAAGAAGTATGTCACATATATAGTCATTAGGATTCAGACTATTTTGGTTTTGATTATAATGGGAAAAATTTTTAATGGTAAAATCGTTGTTTAATTTGGCTACAACGAGTCCTTTTGTTTGAGTTCCAATCCATAAAAAATTGTGTATCGGATCATATTTAACGATACGGACGAAATTTATGGAATTTAAAGAGGATGGGATCAAATTTTTATAGGTGACACGATTCACTAATTCAAAATCATTCGTTAATGTAAAACTCATGAGATTATTG